>CAZFSG010000012.1:0-28506 GCA_964521665.1 uncultured Elusimicrobia bacterium | reverse complement strand
GATAAATCAAAAAACATTATTGGTGTGATTGAAGTATTGAACAAGAAAAATAAGACAGGATTTTCAAAAAGAGATGAAGAAGTATTAGAACTATTTTGTAGTGAAGTCGCTAATATCATTAACAATGCACAACTTTATGGTCAAGTACAATTATTGCTTGAAAGTCTGTTGAAATCTTTTGCAGCAGCTGTTGATGCACGTGATCCAGCTACTAAAGGTCATTCATTACGTGTTATGAGATACGCTGTAAATATTGCGAAAGAGATGAAATTAAACAGTGTGCAAATCAAAGTTCTAGAATATGCTGCAATATTACACGATGTAGGTAAAATTGGTATCCCAGATAGTATTCTGTTAAAACAAGGAAAATTTACTCCTGAAGAATATGAAGTTATGAAAACCCATGCTGTAATAACAAAAGATATATTATCAAAAATATCTTTTCCGCCAGAGTATAAGGATGTTCCAAATATAGCATCGTTACATCACGAGTTTATGGATGGTAGTGGGTATCCTTATGGTCTTAAAGGAGAACAGATTCCTTTGTTAGCACGGATTTTATGTGTTGCAGATATATATGATGCATTAATAAGTTATGATCGTCCATATAAACCACCATATTCTCAACAAGATGCAATAAAAATACTTTATGAGATGGTACAACAAGGTAAGTTAGATAAAAACATTATAGATATTTTTGTAACAAAGAGGTTGTTTTCTATAGAACAACGGAAGCTTGTTCGTGTAAACAAAGAAGTATCTTTTGCTTATAGGAAGCTTACTGCTGAAGATTTAAAATCTTTGTTTCCTGTATTAGCGAAAACAAGAAATATATCAGCAAAAGGATTACAATTTGTATCAAATGAAGAGTTTCCTTCAGGAACATTTATTGAAGTTGAACTTTATTTACCAAACTTTACTATAGAAACAATAGCAAAAGTTGTGTATTCTACAAAAATAGAAGGTAATGGTGGATACAAAGTTGGTATTGAATTTTTAAATTTGTCAAAAGAAACAGAACAACGTTTACAAGAATGTTTAGAAAAAAATGTTAACTGACAAATTCTTATCCTTTGAAAACAATCTTCCCATTACATATGGTATATTTTATTTTTCCTTTTAATTTCCATCCAATAAAAGGTGAGTTTGTACTTTTTGAATAAAAGTTTTTTACAACAAATTCTTCATCTAAAGAAAAAATTGTTATATCAGCATCAAAACCTACTTCTAACTTTCCTTTAGTTTTTAATCCAAAAATTTTTGCTGGGTTTGTTGTCAATTTTTCTATTATTTTTATTAAAGGAAGTTTGTGTTTGTGATAAAGATAAGTTATACATAAAGGAAGCACGGTTTCTAAACCTATGATACCAAATGGTGCTGAATCAAATTCTTTACTTTTTTCTTCTATAGTATGTGGTGCATGGTCTGATGCAATACAGTCTATTACATCATCTTTTATTGCATCTATTATAGCATCAACATCTTCTTGTGTTCTTAACGGCGGGTTCATTTTTAAGTTTGTATCATAAGGATGTTCTAACAACTTGTCTTCAGTTAATACAAAATGGTGCGGGGTAACATCACAGGTAATGTTTATACCATTTTTTTTAGCTTGACGAATAAAATCAATAGAACCTTTTGTTGATACATGCGTAATATGTAGTTTACTTTGTGTTAATGATGCAAGTATTATGTCACGTATCACCATAATTTCTTCTGCTTGTTTAGGTATACCACGAAGACCTAACAATGTTGAAACTTTACCCTCATTCACTGTACCGTTTTTACTTAAATCAGTGTCTTCACAATGTGAAATAATAACTAAATCAAACATTTTTGTATATTCTAACGCACGACGCATTATCTTAGAATTTTTTACTGGTGAACCATCATCAGATATTGCAACAACACCTGCATTTTTAAGTTCACCAATTTCAGTAAGTTCTTCACCTTTACGTTGTTTTGTTACACATCCTACCGGCAAAACATTTATTATTCCTTCATTTTTTGCTTTAAGCATGACAAGTTCTACAGTTGCTTGGTTGTCTATAGGAGGGTTAGTGTTAGGCATACAAAATATAGTAGTGAAACCGCCAGCTGCTGCTGATTTTGTTCCTGTAGCAATAGTCTCTTCTTCTTCGTTACCAGGTTCACGAAGATGTGTATGAATATCAATCAACCCTGGACATACAATATAATTTTTTGCATTTATCGTTAATATTTTATCTTTTGAAACAATTTTTTTTGCTATTTTTACAATTTTACTATTTTCTATCAATATATCTAATTGTTGGTGCAAATTTTTTGACGGGTCTAAAACAATACCATCTTTTATTAAAAGTTTCATTTTTGTTGTGTTAAAGATAAAAGATATAATACTGCCATGCGGATTGCGATACCATTTGTAACTTGCTCGTTTATTACAGAATTAACACTATCAGCTACATCTGTTGTGATTTCTATTCCACGATTCATAGGTCCAGGATGTAAGATCAAAACATCTTTTTTTGCTTTAGCAAGACGTTCTTTTGTCATACCATAAAGTAAACTATATTCTCTTACTGAAGGGAATAAATGTTCAAGTTGTCGTTCAAATTGCACCCTTAAAATATTTATAACATCAGCATCTTTTATAGCTTTGTCTAAATTGTATTCAATATCAATTTGTGGAAAAATTTTGTCTATCTCTGGTGGTATAAGTGTTGGTGGACCACAAAGAACTACTTTTGCATTAAGTTTTGTTAATCCCCATAAGTTTGACCTTGCTACACGACTATGTAAAATATCACCCACTATTACTACTTTTAAGTTTTCAATTTTTTTCTTTTTCTCTTTTATTGTAAAAATGTCAAGCAATCCTTGTGTAGGATGTTCATGGAAACCATCGCCTGCGTTTATTATTGAAGATGAGACATTTTGTGCTAAAATATACGGTGCACCCGAATGTGAATGACGTATAACAATAAAATCTGCTTTCATTGATTCTAATGTTTTTGCAGTATCTATCAACGATTCACCTTTTTGTACACTTGATGTCTGCACAGCAATGTTTACAGTATCTGCTGAAAGACGTTTTGCTGCAAGTTCAAATGAAGTACGTGTCCTTGTCGAAGGTTCATAAAATAATAAAACAACACTTCTTCCTCGTAAAGTAGGAACTTTTTTTATTGTTCTTGTAAAAATTGTTTTAAACGGTTTTGCAGTCTCAAGGATAAGTTCTATATCTTCTTTGGAAAGGTGTTCTAATCCTAACAAATGTTTATGATTGAAGTTGTGAGACTGTTTAAACATGGCTATTTTTTATTATACAAAACTATAGTGTCATTTCCATTTGTTTCTTTTAAAAAAAGTTCTATTTGTTGGTTAGGTGTTGTTTTTATTTTTTTGCCAACAAATTCTGCATAAATCGGTAATTCTCTTAACCCACGATCTATCAAAACTAAAACTGAGATACTTTTTGGACGGCCAAGTTCAAGAATCTGTTCCATAGCAGCACGTATTGTCCTTCCCGTATATAACACATCATCAACTAAAAGTACATCTTTTTCGTTTATATCAAAATCAATTTTTGTTTCTTTAGGTTGTTGTATCACTTTTCTGTAACCGATATCGTCACGATAAAAAGTTATATCAAGGTAACCTAATTTTATTGTTTTGTTTTTTAATTTTTTTATCATCTCTATAAGACGTTGTGCAATATATACACCATTTGTATGAATTCCAATTATAACCAAATTGTCTAACTTTTTATATTTTTTTACAACTTTTTTTGCAAGCGTTTGTATGATTTTGTTAATCTGTCCTTTTTTAAGAATAACTTTCATAACTAAAATCCTAATTCTTCATTTATTAAAAGTATTTCATAATCTGTATAAGGGGGTTTTTTATAAAGAACTACAAGAACATTACATATCCTTGTTTTAGAATCACAATCTTCACATTGGCCTGTTACAACACAAGGATTTTTACGGCCAAGACGAATGTTGTTTATAACAGCGGCAACATTTCTTGCTCGCCAAATACCACTATCTATATCTTTTACTATTTTGTTAACACCACAAACAAGAATAACTTTCTTTGGTCCATAAATACAAGCAGCAACTCTGTTCCCATAAGCGTCAAGAAAAATAAGTTGGCCATTTATAGTAATTGCTTGTGGTGATGCAAGATAAAAATCTGCTTTTTGTGCTTCTAACCATGTATTAATTCTTGTTTGAGCGTCCATATCAGAAGTATGTGTTATGATTTTGTTCCCTAAAGATTTAAGTTCGTCTAACAATCCAGTTGAACGTATTGTTTGAGAACCGCCAATACCTATTGTTTTTTCTTTACCAATTTGAGAACAAATATATGTTTTAAAAGAAGCAACATCATCAAAAATTTTTGTTTCAAAACCGTTTTTGACAAGATTTTTTTGTACAAGTTCTAAAAGTTTTTTGTTATAAGTTGTTATATTTATATCTTTTTGCATATTTTTTGTTATATATATTTTTTATTAAAGTGTCAATACTAACAGAGGGTTGTTTAATTAAATTATAATTTTTTTGCATAACATTTATTTCCTGTGGGTTCGAAATTAAATTTAATAAAATTTTACAGAAATTTGTATACCAATCACCACGTTGGTAAACAACTTTTACACAATTGTATTTTTTTAAAAATTCAGCATTGTAATTTTGATGTAGTTCAGCAGCTGTAGGTAAAGGAATAAGTATTGCTGGTTTATTAAAATATATAAGTTCTGTGATAGTCATAGCACCTGCACGACATATAACAAGATCAGCAATTGTATAAAACTCGTGCATCTTATTAGTATATGGTAAAACTAAACTTTTAACATTTATTGTTTGATAGTTTGTTTTAACATTATTGAAATCAAGTTGTCCTGTAATATGAATTATTTGTATATCAAGATTTTTGTTTTCTTTAAGAAAATTTACTATAGCAGAATTTATACTTTGTGCACCTTGGGAACCACCAAAAACTAATAATGTAAGTTTGTGTTTGTCAAAACCTAATTGTGTTGCAACATCATCTTTTTCAACTTTTGATAAAAATTTTTCTTTAATAGGATTTCCTGTATAGGTATATTTTTTACTTTTTTTAATATCAAACCCAGTACACACCTTTGTTGCAAAAATTGATAAAAATTTTGTTGTTAAACTCAGAACACAGTTTTGTTCATGGATAACAATTGGTATAAATGGGAATAAAATTTTGCTGGTTAATATCACAGGAACCGAAGTATACCCTCCAGTAGAGAAAATTAGTTTTGGTTTATGTTTTAATAAAATAATAAATGTTTCAATTAAAGAAAATATAAATAAAAAAATAAATTTAGGAAACAACAATAAGTTTTTACGAGGAAATTTTACTGCAGTAACAAATTCAATATAAATTTTTTGTAAATCTTTTGTTTCTTGCTTGATTATAGGAAGGAACTTATTATTTTTTTGTATCACAAAAATTATTTGTTCACAAAAATCTAAAAGTTTTCTACAAACTTCAATTGCTGGATAAAAATGTCCTCCAGTAGGTGAAGAAACAACAAGGAGTTTCATTTTAATAATTTAGTTTTACAAATATTAAGAATTATACCTACACTTAAAAAATTTGTTATTATTGATGTTCCACCATAAGAAATAAATGGCAAGCCAATTCCTTTAGGAAAAAACAATTTCATTGCTACTGCTATACTAATATATGCTTGAATTATTATATTCAAAGTTAATCCAAAAGATAGTATACTACCATAAAATCCTTGAGGAGTAAAATATGTTTTATATGCAATGTTAAAACCAAAGATTGATAAAAATATATATAGAAGAATTGTTAGCATACAACCTATAAAACCTAACTCTTCACCTATTATTGAAAACATAAAATCTGTATAAAATTCTGGTAAATATGCTTCTTTGAATAATCCTTTTGCAGGACCACAGCCAAAAAAACCACCTCGTGATATAGCAAAAATTGATTGTTGGATTTGATAAGAATAAGGATTTTTATCTTTGTTTGCTGAAGATAAAGATAAGATTCTTTCAATTCTATATCGTTGAGTTGCCACAGCAAACAATAATACTGCTACAATTATTATTCCAACTTTAAAAAGATGTTTTATTTTAACAGAATAACAGAATAAAAGAAAAAAAGTTGTAATAAAAATTATCATTGGTATTCCAGCATCTGGTTGTAGCAAAATTAAAATACAAAATGTAAAAATTATAGTCATCAAAATCCAAAATTCTTTTTCAGCATTGGTTATTTTACTTCTATATTCATCTAAAAATTTTGCTACGATTAATACTGATGTTATTCTTGCAAGTTCTGAAGGTTGAAACGAACCAAGAAATGGTATTTGAATCCAACGATGAGCACCTTTCACTTTTGGAAAAAACAAAACTAAAATAAGAAGAATTAGAGTAATAACAGATAATGGATATGTTATTTTTTTTAAAAAACGTTGATAATTAATATTTGCAAAAAGGATACATATTATTAATCCGATTACTACTGCTAAAATTTGTTTCTTAAAAAATATATAAGTTGGATTTGATTTACATACAGTAGATGAATACACCATTATACAACCAAAAATAGATAAAGTTAATGAAGTGAAAAACAAACCGTTATAATATAACTTTTCTTTTTTTTCTAAATTAGTTGTTAATTTCATTGTAGCGAACTCACTAATTTTTTAAAAATTTTTCCACGATGTTCAAAATTTTTGAACTGGTCAAAAGAACTACATGCAGGTGATAAAAGAACAATATCACCTGGTTTTGCTATCTCATATGCTTTTTTAACTGCATTTTCTAAAGTTTCACATTTGTAAATAGAACAAGATTTTATGTGTTTTAATTGCTCATATATAATTTCAGTTGCTTCACCAATAAGAAGAATACTTTTTACTTTTTGTTCAATAAATGGAATCAGAGGTGTATAAGGAGCACCCTTATCTCTACCGCCAAGGATCAAATGTATAGGTTGGGAAAAACTTTTTAATGCAACAACTGTAGATGCGACATTTGTAGATTTCGAATCGTTGATAAAAACAATATCATTTATCTTATCTACAAATTCTAGCCTATGTTCTACGCCTTTAAAATTTTTTATTGTTTCCTCTATGATGTGTATGGGGATATTTAACAATCTGCTACAACAAACTGCTGCAGTGATATTTTCTAAATTATGTTCACCGAAAAGAGATGTCTGTATTTTAATACGTGAATTATCAAAATTTGAGTTTATAACAACTTCTGAGTTTTTTTTGTCTAACCATGCCCCATTATCAATAAAAGTTTTTGTACTAAAAAAAAATATATTAGATTTTTTTATTTTGTTAATAGAATTTTTAATATTTTCATCATCATAATTTAGTACTGCAAAATTTTTTTCGTCTTGGTTCTTAAAAAGATTAAACTTTGCGGATATGTAATTTTGCATAGATTTATGGTGTTCCAAATGATCTTCTGTAATGTTTAATATACATCCTATATAAGGTTTGAATTCTATAATATCTTCTAACTGATAACTTGAAACTTCAATAATTATAATTGTCTCTTCATCAATGTTATCTATAAATTTTATAAACGGTTGACCAATATTGCCACAAACAACCGTTTTTTTATAATTTTGGCAAATATTACCTAACAAAGATACAGTTGTAGTTTTACCATTTGTTCCTGTGACCGCAACAATAATCGGTTCTTTTTTAAGTTTTCGGTTTAATATCTGATATGCGAGTTCGATTTCAGTAAATACAGGAATTCCTTTTTTAATAGCCTGTTTTATTAAAAAATGATCTTGTGGAATGCCAGGTGAACGTATCACTAAATCACATAACAAAATTTTTTCACTATGTCCACCACATTCATATTCAATCTCTGGATGAAGTTCGGCAATTTGTGGTTGAACATTTTGTTGTGGTTGTTCTTCAGTTATAAAAACTTTATATCCATGCTTTGCTAAATAATTTGCAAGATGTAAATTACTTATACCTAATCCTATTAACCCTATCTTTTTATATTCTATCATATCTTACCGTATCTTTAATGAAGATAAAGCTATTATTGACAATAATATACTTATTATCCAAAACCTTACTGTAATTTTTGATTCGTGATACCCTTTTAGTTCATAATGATGATGCAGTGGTGCCATAAGAAAAATACGTTTTTTTGTTTTTTTATAATAGGCAACTTGTAATATAACAGATAATGCTTCTACAACAAAAACACCACCCGCAATTATTAATAACAATTCTTGTTTTATAAAAATAGCAACAGTACCTATAAGCCCACCTAAAAAAAGTGAACCTGTATCACCCATAAAAATTGATGCTGGATACGAATTGTACCACAAAAAACCTAACCCACTACCTGCTAAACATGCTAATACAATTGTAAGTTCGCCACTGCCTCCAACATAAATCAGTTTTAGATACGAAGCGAGTTTGTAGTTGCCCGCAACATAACTTAAAATTGCATATGTTATACTTACAAAAATAATATTTCCTATTGCTAAACCATCAAGACCATCAGTAAGATTTATCCCATTTGAAGAACCAAGAAATGTAAGGATAGTTATAAAAAAATAAAATATGCCTAAGTTAATAAATGTCTGTTTTAAATACGGAATATGAAGATGTGTTGAATATTGATAGTTAGGTGGGGTGACATATAAATATATACATAAAATCAGAGCAAAAATTGTCTGAAATAACAATTTTTGTTTTGCTGAGATCCCTCTTGGATGTTTTTTTATAATTTTTAGATAATCATCAATAAAACCTAAAGTACCAAGATAAATTATTACTAAAATACACCATATAACAAACCTGTTTAATCTTGCTGTTAAAAAAATAGAAAGAAGTAATGATATAAGAATAACAACACCGCCCATTGTAGGTGTGTTTTGTTTAGCAAGATGTGTTTTTGGACCATCACTACGAATAGTTTGTACAAATTGTTTTGATTTAACATATCTTATAAATTTTGGCATCATTATAATACATAATACAAATCCAAAAATGAAACCTAAAAATGCTCTAAAAGTTATGTATCTAAAAATATTAAAAGCAAAAAAAATTTGTGATAAGTTTGATAAATAATAAATCATAATTGTTGTACCACCTTTTGTAAATTTTTTACAACTTCTGACAATCCTATCTTATGAGATGATTTGAATAGTATATACAACCCTTTATTTGTCAGTACAAGGTTTTTTAAATCGTTGAATAAAGATATAGTATCAGAATAATGTTTTGTAATTTTTTTATATTTTTGAGGTAAACTATCATATAAAACTTTCATATTCTCACCAATTAAGTAAAGAAAGTTTATTCTATCAAAATCAATATAGTTTTTAAGTTTAAGATGTTCACCAACAGTATGTTCTCCAAGTTCTAACATATCACCTAACACTAACACTTTTTGTTGGTCCTTAAAAATCTTAAAAAATTCAGATATTGTTATCTGCATAGAATCAGGATTAGCATTATAACTTTCGTCAATGATTATGTTGCCGTTAAGTTCAAACCGACTCCCGCGCATTGAAACAGGTTCAAATTCGTTTATAGTTTGGCTAATAAAGTTTAAATCTTCTATACAAAAAAAATATACACAGGTTATACAAGCAAGAATGTTATAAACATTATAAATGCCTGTAAGTTTTGTCTTGATAACAGGTAATTTAAATTTTAATCCTAAAAGGTCACGAACTACAACAGTGATTTCTGTATAAGTTGGGTGAAACTTTATATCCTCAGTATAAACATCTAAATTATTTGTTGTATTATATATACCATAACATCTTTTATTTTCATTCCAATGTATTGTTTTTAAATATACATCATCTTTATTTAATACTAAAAGTCCAGTTGGGTTTAGATAATTTATTATTTTCTTTTCTTCTTGAAACACAATTTCTGTTGTTTTTAAAAACTCAAGATGTTCCTTACCAATGTTTGTCATAACAACACAATCAGGACGTGTTGTTTTTCCAAGAATATCCATCTCGCCTGGCAACGATATACCAAGCTCTAACACACAATATTCTGTTTTACTATTTATAGAAAACAAGGTATATGCTGTACCAATTAAATTATTTTGGTTCTCATATGTTGATGTAAGATTATATTTTTTTGAAAGGACAAATTTTATTAATTCTTTTGTTGTTGTTTTCCCGTTACTACCAACAACTGCTATAGTTTTTACCTTTGTAAAAGAGTTTTTGTATAAAGCAGCAAGTGTGTCTAAAGCTAAAATGGTGTCTTTTACAATAATGAACTTTTGTTTTTTATTCTCAATGACAAAATTTGGGTCTGAAATAACTACAAAATCTATTTTGTCAATTATTTGGTTTATAAAATTATGACCATCAAAATTTTTTCCTTTTATTGCAAAAAATATACCACCTTTACCTTTATAAGTTCGTGTATCAGTGACAACTTTTGTAATATAATAATTTTGTTTGGTTAACGGAGATAAAAGTTTACCTGAAGATTCATTTAAAAATTTAGTTATCGATATTTTATTTTTTAGTTTGAAATTCATTTTTTATTAAAAAATTCGCGAACAATTTCTCGTTCATCAAAATGTATTTTCTGTGTGCCAATTATTTGATAATTTTCATGACCTTTTCCAGCTAAAAGAATAATATCACCGCTTGAACCTAAAGATAACGCTTTAAATATCGCTTCTTTCCTATCAGGAATTATTTCATAATTTGTATTTCCAGCTCTTTTAATACCTAATTCTATATCAAGAATGATTTTGTTAGGATCTTCAGTCCTTGGATTGTCAGAAGTTACAATTACATAGTCAGCTAATGTTGTCGCAACAGAACCCATTAATGGACGTTTGCTTCTGTCTCTATCACCACCACAACCAAATACTACAATAAGTTTTTTATGAGGGATACTTTTTAGTAATAATAAAACTTTTTCTAACGCATCAGGTGTGTGAGCATAATCTATTATCACAGTATAATCTGCAGGAATATCAACTTTTTCTAATCGTCCAGGAATGGATTTTACTTTTTTTATACCTTCAATGATAAATTCAAAGTCGATTTTTTGAGAATATGCAGCAACAAATGATGCTAAAATATTTTCTACATTAAATCTGCCAATAAGATGAGAATAAATTTTAACTTTGTTAAAACTGTTAATAATTTCAAATTCTGTTGCTGAACTTGTATATTTTATATTTGCTGCAGTAAAAATTGGATATTTAACATTTTTGGTTCTGTTCTTATGATTTATAGAAAACAACAATATATCTTTTATACTGCACAAATCTAAAAGTTTCTTTCCATATGCATCATCATAGTTTATGATACAAACTTTTCTTCCTAAATTCGAAGTATAAAAGATATCCTTTTTTTGTTCTATCATATTTTTAAACAACAAACTTTTTGCTTCGAAATATTCATCCATTGTGCGATGGTAATCCAAATGTTCTTCTGATAGGTTTGTAAAAATAGCTATGTCAAATTCACATCCTTCAACACGTTTCTGAACTAAAGAATGCGAAGATACTTCCATTATCACAACTTCAACTTTTTCTAATACCATATCATAAAGAATTTTTTGTAGATCTGAAGAAAATGGTGTAGTATGTACTGAAGGAAATATTTTGTTGTTATACCTATAATTTATCGTCCCAATTACACCTGTTTTATATCCAGCAGATAAAAAAATTGATTCTAATAAATAACAAATAGTTGTTTTACCATTTGTTCCTGTTACACCTATAAGCAAAACTTTTTTTGATGGATAATCATAAAAATTATTTGAAATTTGTGCTAATGCAGAGTTAACATCTGATACAACAATTACAGGACAAGTAAGTTTTACAGAAACATCTTTTTGTGTAATAATAGCAGCAGCTCCTTTAGATACTGCTTCAGATATAAATAAATTACCATCGGTATGTTGACCACTAAGACAAACAAAAATATCACCATTCGTTATTTCTTTTGAATTATATTTTATTCCAGATACAACAGTAGAATCTAATAATTGTTGGTTATAAATTTTTATTATATCTAAATTTTCTAAAATCTGTTTAATATACTTTTGCATAGAGGGTTTCGTTATAATAGTTTAGTAGTTCTAATACAACTTCTTTAAATATAGGTACAGCAATTTCTGAAGCTAATGAAACACCTTTTGGTTCATCAACAAAAACACCTATTGTAAACTGCGGCTGCTCTTTTGGGAAAAAACCACAACAACTCATAAAAAATTTTGTTGGCGAATATTTTTGTAATTCACGATCAAATTTTTGTGCAGTGCCAGTTTTTGCACAGATTTTGATACCATCAATTTTTGTTTTTTGCGCAGTACCACGTTCTACCGTTTGGTAAAGCATTTCTTTGATCATATTTGCTGTATTTTCAGAAATAACTTTTCGTATTGTTTGTTTTTCTGCTGAATAGACAACTTTATCTTTTGCCAAGATAGCTTTTACAATAAATGGTTGTAAAAGTACGCCATTGTTTGCAATCATAGTGTATGCATTGACAATTTGTATAGGAGTTGCTGCAAAACCTTGACCAAAACTAATATATAAAGGTGTATTTGGTTGACATTTTTCATATGATGGTAAAAAACCACGTGCTTCTTGTGGAAGTTCTATACCTGTTGGACTACCAAAACCAAACAAACTTAGATAATCAAGAAATTTTTTTAGGTTTCCATATTTTAAGAAAAGTTTTGCCATACCTATATTTGAAGAAAAAACTATGATATCTTCAACTGTTAAATATTTATGTGGTTTAACATCTGTAATATTTACCCCTGAATAATCAAATTTACCGTTCTCACAATTAATTTTATCTTGTGGTGAGACAACTTGTTCTTCTAAAAATACTGCCATTGGGAAAATTTTGAATACTGAACCAGGTTCATATACATAGTTTACTGCTGGATTTATTAAAGGTGTTTGTGTATGTGGCAGTATTGAGATAGTTAGTAGTTCGCCTGTATCAGATTTTTGAATTATACAGATTGCTAAATTAGGAGAATATATATCATAATATTTTTTTAATATATTGTTAATTTTATTTTGTAATTCTATATCAATTGTTAGTATGATTGAATAATTTTTTTGTTCATTTATAAAATTTGAAACTTCTTTAATATTGACTAAACGGATATCATTTTTTTGTAAGGTGCCACTTTTATAAATTGTAATCTCTTTTCTTTTTAAATTAGAAAGAAGATTGTTATATTCATATTCAATTCCTGAATATCCTTCTTGTTTATGATTTATTCTTCCAACAACATAACTTTCAATAGGTGAATAAGGGTATATTCGTTTTAGATAAGTTTCTATCTCTATTCCAGGAATGTCTTTGAGTTTAAATGCAACAGATAAATCAACATCTTTTGATAAACAAAATCTTTTATATTTTATACATTTTGTGATAAGTTCTTTTTCAGAAATAGAAAATGATGAAGAAATAAGAGAAAGATTTTGTTGATTAAGCAAAGGATTAAATTTTTGTAATTTTTGTATTCCTTCTAAAAAATATTTTGAGTTAATATATACAGATGCAAATTCAATTGAAGTAGCTAAAATTTTGTTATTTCTGTCTAAAATATCACCACGGGGAATGTTTATTACAATTTTTGATGTGAGCTGTTTTTCAATAAATGAAATAAATTGTCTATGTTGCCATATTTGAATAGAAAACAAACGTATGATTATTATTAAGGGAAAAATTAATATAAATAATATTTTTATCAAAAAAAATCTTTGTTTATACATTTTTATTTCACAACAATATAATCGTTTTGGTTAATAGGAACAAAATTCAGTTGTTTTGCATAATTTTCTAACCGTTGTGAAGTAATCAATGATTGAAACGTTAAAACTAATTCTTTATTTTTGTTTTTTTCAATATATAATTCATTGCATAAATTGTTAATTTCTTTTTGAAGTTTAATAATTACATATTGTTGTCTAAAATAAAAGATTATTAAGAAACTCAATATGATCATTCCAGCAAAAATTTTTATTTTTTTATTTTTTTCTTTCTTAGGTTTTTTCATATTTTTTGTGCAGCGCGTAATTTAGCACTACGAGCAGACCTGTTGACCATTATTTCTTTTGTTTGTGGTGTTATAGGTTTTTTAGTCAAAATTTTTATATCTTTTCTTGATTTGAAAATGTTTTTAACAATTCTATCTTCTAACGAATGATAACATATTGTAATAATTTTTCCGTTTTGTGCAAGAACATCAATAGCATTGTTTACACCGTAGTAGATGTTTTTAAGTTCATTATTTACAAAAATTCTTATTGCTTGAAAAATTCTTGTTGCAGGATGAAATTTATACTTTATTTGTTGTCCTGTATCTTTGAGATACACTTTTTTTCTTTTTTGTTTTAAAACAGAACTAACAATTTCAGCAAGTTCTTTTGCAGAAGTTATATTTTTTGTTTTTCTATATTCAACAATTTTTTCAGCAATAAGTTTACTGTTTTTTTCTTCACCATATTCTAAAAAAATTTTTGTTAATTCTTCTTTAGAGAAGTTGTTTATTACATCATATGCTGTTAATGGTAAAGACGAATCCATTCTCATATCTAATGTTTCGTCATTAAAACTAAACCCACGTGAAGATCTTAATTGCAAAGTAGAAATTCCAAAGTCAAATATTACACCATCAATTTTTTCTATATTTATTTTTTTTAGAATTTCTTTTATATTAACAAAATTATCTTTAACAATGATTAAATTTTGTTGATCCAAAAATTGGTGTAGATATTGTTCACAATAATCTATAGCCTGTTGGTCACAATCAATACCAATTATTTTGCATTTTGGCGCAACTGAAAAAATTTTTTTAGTATGACCACCACAACCTATTGTTGCGTCAACATAAATTTTTTTATTTTCTGGTTGTAAAAACTTAATTACTTCGTCAGATAACACAGGAATATGCATTATTTTTTAGATTTCAATTTGTGATTTTAAATGTGATAAAATTTTTTGTGCGTTTTTGTAATACTTTTCCCATTCACTTTTTGACCAAAGTTCAATTTTGTTCCTATTCCCTACTAATACTACTTCGCCATAAAGAGAATATTTATCTTTAAACTTCTTTGGAATAAGTAATCTACCTTGGTTGTCAAGTTCTACAATTTCTGCTTGTGCAAAAAATGTTCTACTAAACATTCTTTGATATAACTTGTTTTTTAACGAAATTGTCTCTAATTTTTTTACAGTTTCAAACCATTCTTGATATGGATAAATCACTATACAATTGTCAATACCATAGGTTAGAACATATTTCTTTTTTAACCTAAACTTTTGTGGTAAGAAGATCCTTCCTTTTTTGTCTAATACGAGGTGTGATATACCGATAAAAACCTTTTTCATAATTTTACCATTTTATACCACTTTATACCACTTTATACACCAATTTGTCAATAGATAAAGAAAAATTTTTTTTGATAAAAAGAGGTGTGTGTAATAAAAAATAAAAAGATTTGTTTAAAAAATAAGATAAGATTAAGGAAATTACTTTTATCTTTGGCGTGTCGTGGAGATTAATTTTTTTGCCATAGATTTTACTATGTTAATGTTTTTTTTATCCATATCTGAAATTTTATCAAAAGTACATTCTTTAGGTGTTTCAAGAATGAATGGTAAGTTAAAGAAATGTTTGATTATGTTTTTTAAACCTTTGATTCCAATAAATCCTTTTCCTATGTGATAGTGTTGGTCAATTTTGCTACCTAACGGTGCTTTCGAATCATTGAGATGTATCAACTTAACTTTTTCATTATTTAAAGTTTTATCTATTTCTTCCATCATGGAGACGATCCCTTCTTCAGTTTTTATATTGTATCCGTATGAGAACGCATGTGCTGTATCTATACATATACCGATATATTTGTTAAATTTGCTTTTATATATTATTTCTGCTAATTCAGTAAATGTTCTACCAATTTTACGACCATTACCACAAACATTTTCTAATAATAACATAAAAGAAATTTCATTGTGTTTTTTTAATATATATTCAAAACAGGAATCAATACAGCTTACTACTTGTGAGATACCATCTTTTATTGTTTTTCCTTCAGAATAACTACCAGGATGCATTACAATATAATCAGCACTAAAAACTGTGGCTAATTCAAATTCTAATTTTAACAATTCGTTTGTTTTTTGATAAATTTCTTTATTAGAACTTGCTGGATTTGGTAAATATGCAGTGTGAACTACTAAAGGTGACAAATTTATTTTTTTTCTTAACGTCTTAAACTCATCTATTTCTTGATAAGTTGGCATAGTAAACTTCCACACACGTGGTGAATGAGTGAAGATCTGTAAACAACTACAGCCAAGATATTCTGCTTCATATAATGCATGCTTATATCCGTTTCTAATAGAACAATGGACTCCTATTTTCATTAGGTAGCATTTTTTTTGCTATAATAAAATTTTTCTAATGTATCAAAATCTGTTGTGATTTTACATTCAGGTAAAGATTTTAAGAAATGTTTACCATACCATTGAGTTTTTATTCTTGGATCTAATATACTTATAAGACCCCAGTCAGTTTTTCGTCGAATTAACCTACCAAACCCTTGTTTAAGTTTTAATATAGCGTTTGGAAGAAGATATTCTTTAAACGGGTCTTTACCTTCAAACTGTAGTTTTTCTGTTTTTGCTTCTATAACAGGATGGTCAGGTACATCAAATGGTAGTTTTGGGATAATTATAGAAATAAGTTTTTCGCCAGGAATATCAACACCTTGCCAAAAAGTGTCAACTCCAAACAATACAGAATTTTCAGTTTTTTTATATTCTTCTAACAATTTATATTTTGAAGTTGACTGAACAAAAAGTTTATAATCTAATTTTATATGTTCTACAACCCATCTCATAAGTTCAAAACTTGTAAACAATACAAAGGTATTGCCTGCTGTAAGGTTGATAAGTTTTGTTATTATTTCTATAATAACATTTTTATATTCTTCGTATTCATATTTAGGATTAGGTATCCCATCTGGTAGATAAATTACAACATTGTTTTTATAATCAAATGGTGAACTGAGAACAAGTTCGTTAGAGATTGTAGAATCTGGTATTATTTCCGGGTAGAGGCCTACCGAAGATTTAAAAAATTTGAAGTCTTCATTTACACATAATGTAGCAGAAGTGAACACAATTTTATCAAACACAGAATACACATAATGTTGCATTTTTTCTGTGAGGTCAATAGGTGTAATTTTAAGAGTTATTTTTAACTTTTTTCTTTTTGTTTCTTCTTTTTCTACCCAGTAGATATAATTTCTTGTATCTTCACATTTTAGCCACAATGTTATTGTTTTTATAAATATAGCGATACGTCTTGTAAATACAGAAAGTTTAAACATTTCTTCTTGTGTAGATACTAAATTTTTAGCTGAGTTTAGAAGGTTTAAAAGTTTGTTCATTTCTGGTGTTAAAGTATTATCAACTATATTTGGAACAAAGATTCTTGCTTCGAACTTAGTTTGTAACAATTTTAAGTTAATTTGTCCAAAAAATTCTTCATTACGTTCCAAAATTGAAATAACAGAATCTATTATGTTTTGTCTTAAACTTTCAGGTAAAGATTGTAGTTTTGTGACTAAGCCACGCTGTTTTTTTAAATTATATATTTGTTTACATAAAAATTTGAGTTGTGTATTTGAAACTTCTTCTGCAAACCATTGGTAGATAACATTTTCTAAATTATGTGCTTCATCAAAAATAATAATTTCTTGGGTTTCTTTATCTTTTTTAGGTAAAAGGTTGTTATATGCTAACAGGTTTGCAAAAAATAAGTGGTGGTTCACAACTATGATATCCATATTTTTAAGTTGTTTCAAATTTTTGTAATAATAACATTCAGAATAGAACTTGCAATGTTTATTTCTACAGAGGTCAGGTTCACGATTAATTTCTTGCCAAAAGTCACCATCAATATCTATTTCTTCAACACAACCTGTTTGAGTTGTGTTCAACCATTGTTCAATATATGCAACTTTTATAACTTCTTCTGGTGTAAGAAAATCTTTTTTTAATTCGTAAAACTTATAAAGACAGATATAGTTTTCACTGCCAAAAAATGTTGTATATTGAATTTTATCTTTATATAGTTTATAAACAATTTTTTCTACTAAAGGGAGATCTTTTTTTATGAGTTGTTGTTGTAAGGTTTTTGTATATGTTGATACAATAATTCTTGTATTTTTTTGTATATTTTTAAGATAAATTACTGAAGGGATAAGATATCCTAAACTTTTTCCGACGCCAGTAGGTGCTTCAACAACAATTTTTTTGTTTTCAATAAAACTTTTAAGAATTTGTTGGGCCATAATAATTTGTTGTTCACGTATCTCAGAAGAAGGTAAAAATTCTGGCAATATTTTAACAAAAATTTCTTTTGTTAAAGATAAGATTTGTTTTTGATCAAATATATGTTTCATTTTAACAATTTAATAACCGGAACTTCTTTACAATTCATAAAGAAAGGACAGTTTATACATTCAGTCCAAACTTTATGTGGCAGGGTATCACGCGAGACTGTTTTGTATCCAAGTTTGTGAAAAAATTCTGGGATATAAGTTAAAGCAAAGATTTTTTTAACACCCAAATTTTTAGATTCTGATTCTAATCTTTTAACAAGTTCTGTACCAACACCTTTATTTTGATATCTTTTTTCTACAGCTAAAGAACGTATTTCAGCAATAACTTCGTCTTTTTTTCCAGTCCAGGTTATATGTAAACATGCACAACCAATCACAGTATTTTTTTTATCTATACGTGCAACAAAAAATTCTTGTAGTCGTTCATAGATATCATTTATGACCCGTGGTAACATCAAATTTTTTTTAGCAAATTTGTTAACAAGGTTATAAATATATGGTACATCAAAAACATTTGCTTTTTCTATTTTGTATTTCATATAAATTTACTCCTAGAATATAAATATAAATTATAAAAATTTAAAATACAAAATTCAATAATTTAAAACCTTATAATAACTTGTCCTTGTAAAGAAAACTTATAATTTGTTTGTGTTTTTAATACACGATTTATATTGATATCTGTCCCTAATCCAACAGTAACATTGATGTATTTTGATACATCATAATCACCTCGTGCAGAAAAAGAAAAGTTGTCTGTATTATTATATGATATATCAATACTACTTTCTTTCCGTGTATATGCCAAATTAGAGTTTATTCTTAATCTGTTTTGTAGAGGTATAGTTTTACCAAATAGGTTTATTCCCTGTTGAGGAGTAATATCTGCGTAGTATGATAAACTTAAAGAGTGTGTAGTGATATTTCTTGTTGGCAATTTTCGTGCATCTTCTGAATAATCTTTTCTGAATTCATATCTTGGTGTTAGTCTTTGGCCAAAAAATGGAAGACTTATTTGAAAACCAATTATATCTGTATATGACATAGATGTTTGTAAAGCTAGCAAATAATTATACACATCAGTATAATTTTTTTCATGGCTTGACACAATTTGGTAATCGTTGAACAAATTAAAACTTAATACTTCTTTATGTTTGATGTTTTTTTCAAAACTTATTTTTTTAATTTCAGTAGTTTTATATGAATAAGAGAGATCCAATTTTGTATTTTTTACAACATTTTGTTGTATAAAAAATTTTGTTATATTTTCTATATCATATATTGTAGAAGTTAAATCAGGCCACATTTTTGTATAAACTATCGACTTTGATAAAGTTTCTTCTTTTTCTTCAATAGAATCTGAATATGCTAGGTTAAGATCTGTCTTTGTTAAAAATTTTAGGTGTCCTTTTAACGGTAATCCTTCAAATATTTTCCAACTACTTGAAAGTCTTTGTTCTTTTCGTTCAAATATGCTTCTTCTTAATTCAGTAATAGTAGAAACTTCTGTTTTGTACCAAAATAGATCAATATTTTTAAAGTTATAAATATCTATATGTTTTTCCTCTTTAGGTAATTTTTCATATTTATCTGCAGCAGTTAAATTGAAAGTATAATATAGTCTTAGCGATTGTATTGGTTTTAAATCCAGTATATCCTTAGGCATAAAATTTACTGAGAAATTACCAGATGTATTGCGAGTAACATCTTTTTTGTCAGATACAGGGAAGTTAAAATCTTCATAAATATTCATTCTGTAGTTGATATTTGGTGAAAAAAATTTTAATAAGTTTATTGATGAATTAAATTCTGTGGTATACTCATTACGTTTTTCGTAAGTGTTAAGTACTACAGAATCTGTTGAATAATATAACTGGTATGTGTTTCGTAAATTATATAAAGTGAAAAATGTTAGTTTAGTATAATAATCAAACAGGTATGTTGATGAGATACTCTGAGGTATTATAAGTACATCATCAAGTTTTTTATAAAACATTCTTTGTTCAGAAAATATATTTTTTGTTATCAGTTTTATGTCTATACTAAATTTATCCCAAAAGTTAAATGGTAAAGAAATACTTATATTTTTTGTATTATCTACTGTAGGTGTAAAAGTAGAAGTTTCTATTCTCCACGGATATAACAACAGTTTTTCTTCTCCATAAGACAAAGATATTCTTTGAAGTGGTATATACTTATTTAACGGATTGTAATAATTTAATGATGTAAGATAACTATCTCTCATATCAGTCCGAGACAAAGCTGTGGTTGAACTAACAGATTTTGAATAGTTTAGTGTGATCTGTGGCAAGTTTCGGATATTTATAGAAGTATTCAAATTACCTTCTGTATAAATTCTTTTTCCTTCTTCAAGGGTAGAAACAAGTTCGCCTGATTTCAACGCTGATGGTGTAAAAGTTTGTTCTTGTTTTCCACGGAAGTTTATCGGCAAAAAGTTTAACCTTACAAAATCAAAGAAACTATTTGTAGTTGTGTTATCCTGATTAGTTATTGCAGTAGTAAATGTTTCAAATCGTCTATCTACAGAACGTGTGTTACCACCAAAGTTTATCCAGTTTGGTACAGACATATTTATTTCAAATTTTTTTGCAATGCCTTTCCGTTTCCAGCTTTCAGAAAGGTATATATCGTTTATATAAATCACACCTTCTTGAGCAGTAATATGAGAAGGATTTTCAATAATAAACTCAATTTTTGTGATACCTTGTAAATTTGGTAGTCCATATTTATAACAAACACCTCCTACAATAGAACTTTCTGGGATTATCCATCCATCTGGGATATTATCATTATTTGAATCTATTTGTTGAACAGTAAACTTTTTCCATTCATTTGTCCATTTTATAGTTTGTGTAGAAAATTCAAGATAGTTATTTTGGTCAGTATATGCACGTAGTTTGAATACAACTTCGTTAGCAGTTTTGTTAAACAAAAAGAAATTAAGTTTATGGTGATAAGTAAAATCCTGTCCACGAGAGTATAAAAGGGTAACAACAGATGAAGAATATGTTGTATCAAAATTATATTTTACAGCTAATGCTTGTTCAACAGTTTTTTCTCTATACTGTGTACCGTAAATAGATGTATATTCTTCAAGTTCAGTAAGTTTTATATATGATGGATCGTTTTCATTATTTACAGCAAAAATTTTTGTATTCTGAAGAGTAGTGGTTTCAAACTTGTTCCCTACAACGGAAATTTTTGCTATTTTTACAGCACCTTTCTTTCCATTACCTTTTATTCTTAATCTCACTTGTTTTATTGACGACCATAATGTTTTGTCTGTTACAGAAACAGGAACTATAGTAGAGACCCAGCCTGTAAAATTTAATTCTGCTAATTTATATGTTCCAGCAACAATATCTTTTCCGTTTAATAAACCGTCACCATCAATATCTTCGCTATCAAGTTTACCATTAGATTTACCGATATAATATTTTTCATTATTTCTGTTATATTCAAATCCTGTATCTTCGTCAAAGTCTAATCTACCATTAAAATTTTTATCTTCTGTATCCAAAACACCGTCGTTATCAATATCTTCACTTAATTGGCCAAGGTCAAGATATAACTCGCCACCGCCACTGTTGCTGTAAAATTCTATTTCTAAATACAATTTTTTTGAAAAATCAAGACCATATTTTGAAAACATATAAGATAGAGCAACTTCTGAAGATGAATAAAGATTATAGTTTATTTTTAACACTTGTTGTTTATCATAAGTAGTTTGTTTATTAGGATTTATTTCTCTTACAGGGACATCTTCGTTTTCCCAATTTAGTTCGCCACCTACAAATTTATCTGTTTTATCGTCGTAGATTCCTGGTATATAAACATCACTACAAGAACTGTAATACCACATATGTCTATATGTTGAAACACTATCTTCTAAAGTAATACCTTCCATGTTTTCAACAATAGCTTTGTCCCATATATTAGGATTTTTTTCAGTTTCTGCATATTCGCCTGAGATAGAATTTATCTGTAAAGGTATAATTGGTATTTTAACAGGACTAATTCTTGCATCTGTTTCCCAGACTTGTAATGAAGATGGTGTTGTTCTTATATCAGGCACAGAAGAACCTTTTGACGGTAAATTACCAATCCAACTGCTACCTATAAACAACTTGTTTGACAGAGGTAGTTCTAGCCTGCTACCTAAAATTGTTTCACCAGCTTGTAATCCTAACATGCTGTATTCATAACTTACCTCAATGATACTGTTCTCTTTTATATCTTCCTCGTGAAGAAAAGTAATAAAACCTGAGTCATAATCTAACCAATAGTCAACATTACGTTGTAATAACTTACCATCAACTACAATGCGTTCTGAATACGGCACAATAAAAGGTTTCAAAAAATATGTTTTTGATTTATACCTATATTCTACAAGAATATCATATCTACTTATCGGAGTTTTATAATAGCAATCTTCAGCAAAAGGTTTGTCATAATCAAAATATATGAGTCCGTTTTCAAAATCTACTTTTATTGTACCTATGTTACCTGTTTTGTATACAGGAACTTCTTTATCTCCAGGCTGAATTTTTTCTGTATCAGGATTTAATACACGACCACTTTTATCAACAATTTTTAACAAAAAGTTTCCTGTTCCATCATCACGAATAATATTTGTTCTTCCAATATAATATCTGTTTAACAATTCAGTTGTAACATTTGGTGTTTCATCTTTATCTTTGATTAATATATAATTTGTTGTTCCTAAAAGTTCTCTCAAACTTAAGCCTGAATTTTCATCAATATAATCAACTGCAATAACAAAGTTTTGCTGTATTGGTTTATAAAAAGTTATGATACCCAAAGAATAATCTACAACATAATCTTTACCTAAAGCTAATAATTCAAACTTGCCTGAATATGTGAATGTTGATATATTAAACGCTTCTGCAGTAAGTTCTGTAAGTGTTGCAGGGTCACGTTGAGGATCCAAAGTGTCAAGATAAACTTTGACAGAATCTTTTTTGATTTTATGGTTACCAAAAACAATTTTATAGTATTTTCTTCTTATATATGATGTATCAAACAAAATTTTTCGTTCAAACTCTGTTTTACCAGTGAATCTTTTTGTTTCAAAATTACCTTTTGATTGTGAAGCAATTAAATACATTCTTGCTCTGTTATATTGTCCGATAACTTTTAGTCCAAACACTTGTCTTGAATACCCTACAAACTCAGTATTTGGTAAACTAAGTTGGATATCTCCAAACGCAGCTTCTTGTATAAACGCACCAGGTTTTGCTTTATATCCAACAGCACCTGGACCTATATCTACTCCTTCACCACGATATATTATAGAAATATCTCGTTTATCAGGTTGTGTATCGTCAATGTCTATATTTACGTCAACATTTTTACCAACCTTACCACGAACCGCTACTTGTAATTCTTGCTTCATATTAACATCCGTTCTACTATATTCTGGTTTATTTGGATATTGTATTGAGTTAAGTTCAACACCAATGAGTTTTCGTCCAGCAATAGTAAGTTGTGTCCCTTCAATAAATTCTATAGTTGTAGGTGTAACAACAGGCGGTTTTGTTGAAACAGTTTGTGTAGATTTTTCTTCTTCAAATAAAGGAAGGTCGTTTTCTACACGTTCTCTTATTTGATTCCATTTTTTTTGGTCAAACTTAATTATTTCTTTTTCTATATTTTCTTGTGGGAATAAAATGTTACAAAAGATAATAGTTATGAGAATTAATACTTTTGTTATATTACTAAGTTTAGACATATATCTGGGTTGTTAATATATTTATTCAAACAATTTTTTTATATTTATACACAACTCTTTACAAATTATATATAAAATATACAAGTTTTTATACATATTTCATAAAATTTTTTGATATGCAACAAACATGACGACAGTTAATAGATATATTTTAAAAAGTTTTTTAGTTAATTTTATTACTTATTTTTGTATAACAACTTTTTTGTTATTACTCAGTTATTTGTACCAAATCGTTAACTCTTTAATTGTTCACAAAACTGATTTTATAATTGCAACAAAACTTTTTTTATTATTAACACCTTCGGCTTTTTCTTTGACAATACCAATTGCTTTATTGATTTCTGTATTTCTTACATTTTCATTATTAAGTGAAACAAAAGAACTTTTAACTATTCAAACAATGGGTATTAGAAAAAGTTTTTATACTGTTAATTTTTTATTTTTGGCGATGTTTTTAACAGTATTGCTTTTTTATTTTAATACAATTTTTGTACCGAAGAGCTATAAATCTTTTAAACGAACATTTATTAATTATGTTTTATTAAAACCGACAATTGATTTTAGTAACAATCTTATTTCAATAAAAAATAAAAAAATTTTATATCAAAAAGTTGAGAAACAAAATAACAAAGTTGTTTTGTATAAAGTATGCATTTATGATCTTATAAAAGGATCAGATATAATACAGACAATTTATGCTAAAAATGCTGATGTATTTTCCGATGTAAAGGGGAACATTATATTTTATTTAGAAAATGGCAAGATTATGATTTTTGCTAAGACAAAACCTACTCAATTAACTTATTTAAGTTTTGATAAATATAAATTTATTGTCTATAGTGATGAAATTAATAAAATTGTAACTGATACTGTTAATTTACGTGAGTTAACAAATAAAGAACTTTTATCAGAATATAAAAAAACAGATATTATAAACTACAAAAAATATATCTTATCAGAATATTTTTTACGTTATTCAATCTCTATGAGTTTATTTGTATTTACTATAATAGGCATTATTGTAGGAACAAAGATCAAAAAAAATGCAAAACCTTTAAGTTTTATATTTAGTATTGTTTTTATTTTGCTTTATTATTTTTTGCTTATTGGATGTATTTCTGTGGTCGAAAACTCAAGTTTGCCTCCAAACTTTTTAATAGCTGCAATAATTATGCAAATTCCTAATATTTTTTCACTAGTTTTAGCTTTTTTAATATCCTTTATTTTGACATGAAAATATTACAAAAATATTTTTTGAAGGAACTTTTATTTGTTTTTTTTCCAATAGAAATATTTCTTATTTTTATTTTTATTTTATCAGAAATTTTTTGGCGGTTTAGTGATTTTATATTACACAAGCCAAAAATGCTAGATGTGATATATTTTTTATCACTTCACATTCCTCTATGGTTTACACAAACACTTCCTATGTCGCTTATGTTATCTACTTTATTATCAATTTCAACTTTTGCTTACTATAGGGAAATTATAGCGGTTAAGACTTTAAGTATCGATACAAGAAAATTTTTTTTAAGTTGGTTATTGTTAGGAGTGATATTTAGTATATCCTCATTTTTTATTCATGACAAGATTGCAACAAATGGGTTCAGTAAAGCTCAGGAAATATTTTATACTAAGATAAAAAAAGAAAAGTTTAATAAAGATTTCCTTGAAAATTTATTTTATTATGTTGTGAATGGGGAAAATATCACTTATATTTTTGTTGAAAAATATGATAAAATTGATAAAGAAGTAAATTTTTTTCTCTTACAAGAATATGAGAGAAATAAATTAAAATTACAAATTTGTTCTCCTTATGGAAAAAAACAAAATTCAAACCTCGTACTTAATAGTGTTGTAATACAAAAATTTAATGAAAAACACGATCTCATTGCGGAAGTTATTTTGTCAAAATATAATTATCAACTTCCAGTAGAATTAGAATATTTTCAATATGATTATACAACAATGCAACTTGATCAATTTAATATAAAACAATTAAAACAAGCATTAAAAGTTTCTTCACTTAAAGGTGAATCTGTTAATAGAATTTTGACAGAAATAAGTTATAGATTTGCAATTTCATTTCTTAATTTTATTGTAATATTATTAGCAATTCCTTTATCACAAAATATACCATCTCAATATGGTAAGTTAACCAGTTTTTTATATATGCTTATATTGTTGATAATTTACTGGACGTTGCTATCGTTTTTAAGAGTAATGAGTGAGTTGGGAGTAATAAATCCATATTATGGTGTTTGGATACCGAATATTTTGTTATTAATTTTTGGAACATTTATTTATTTTAAAAAATGAGTAAAATGAAGTTTTATATTTCTAAGTTTATTTGGATACTATTTATACTTCCTAAAAGTTCATGAAAAGAATAAGAGTAGGTAAACCCAAAATTTTTGTATTTTATATTAAAACCACTAGTTGCAATATTTGAATCTCTGTTTTGGGAAAAACAGTATCCTATCCCAAATGCAATATTGGTATTATAAACTGGTATGTCAAAAAGCAATGAAATTTTAATTTTTCCATTTTCTTTTTCAGTTTTATTTTCGTAACTATTTATTATTGATAAAATACCTGTTTTAATTAAATATCCAAAATGGTAAGTTGTATATTGTGAATAATTTATGCTTTTTATTACAAAACCACAACGAAATAGTTTTATATAATTTTTATTATAAAAATTATAAACTAAGCCTAAATGTGTAAAGAAATTATTTGTTTCTGCCGTTAAATTATCAAAAACAAAACTTTCAGTAATCCCTATCCCAAAAATATTTTTTTTGTTAAACAGTTCAAAAGTTGCTGCTATACCAGTGTTTATTGAAAATAAGCTGTAATTTATAGTTTTGTCTGTTGGTAAACCATCAATATCTCTTATTTCTATTTTGCCTGAAGAAAATTTGTTTATCAATATTCCAACTTTGTTTTTTTTTCCAAAAGAAATTCCGAAGTTTTCATAATTAGTTTGTGCAAAATAGAAGATTTTGTTATATTCAACTGTAAAAATTTCGTCAGTGTCGTACATTAAAGCAGGGTTAGAAACTAAACTAAAACTTTTATTACTTATTACTGATTGGTCTGTTGCAAGCATTAAGGAATTACTTAAAGGTAGATTAAAAAAATCATTATTTCCATAAAGGATAATACTAAGCAAATTAATAAATGAAAACAAAAAAATTTTTTTCATAATTTTTATTTTACAACAAATTTTTCAACTTTAGTTGAATATTTTGATTGGAATACTGCAAAATAAAGTCCTGCAGATAAGTTTACTTTTTCAGTATCTAAGACTTCTTCATAACTCCCTTTTTCATAGTGATATTTTTCGAAAGTTTTTATTATATTTCCTGTTAAAGAGTAAATATTAATTTTTATATAACTAGATCCTTCTATATTATATCTGAATATTATTTTATTAGAAATTGTTCTGTCTAAATAATTATTTCCTATAATAAAATCATTATTTTTTACTACAAGATTGGGATCATATCTTAAGATGATGGTTTTTATTTTTAATTGTTCATTAGGTATTTCTATGATGTCATAATATGTAATATAGTTTGTAAGTGAACAAGTAATCTTCCAAGTACCTGAAGAAAGTTCTATTAATGAGGAGCCATTTGAAGAAGTAAAAGTTTGTTTTGTTTGTTGGTCATTGTTCAATGTTATTTTAACATCCCTTAAAGGTGTACCATCAAGTCTTGTTACTTTAACAAATAACCCAGTGATAGAGATTATATCAAAATATGTTGTTGTATCGTATTTTGTGATATCAGCAACTACTATGTTTATAGGAGAGCCATTGTAGGCAGTAATATCGTATTCCTGTGGAGAAAAAAATTTAATATTTTTTATTCCTGGAAATGGATCTCCATCATCTCCATAATTTTTTGATGCTGGAGTTTTATCTGCTTCAATTAAATCTATTCCATAATGAGGAATTCCAGAATTTATATCATTGTTTTTTAATCTTTCTGGTGATGATGCAATGGCATCATCAATCCTCCAAATTAATAAACCTTCTCCAGGAAGTATACTATCAAAACTTATCTTTTTTCTATATTCTAAAAGAAAATATTCTTTAGATGGGTTATCAGAAGTTAACACGGGGATTCGTATTACAGTAGATGAATATTCAATATTTGATAGATAAATATTTCTTTTTGTTGAAGAAACAATTTCTACATCAAACCAACCTAAAAATTGTTTACACCAAGCAGATAAATGTGAAGGGGTTGAACCTTGTGGTGAGCCACACCATACTCCGTAATCCATCAAACACCATTTACC
>CAZFSG010000011.1:20971-31653 GCA_964521665.1 uncultured Elusimicrobia bacterium | reverse complement strand
TATTTATAATGAAAAACAAAACTTTGAAAGTATTAGAAGTTTTAAAAACAAATTTTAGACAGTTTATCTCAGGAGAAAAAATTGCAAAAATTCTTGGTATCTCTCGAGTTGGTGTACATAAAATTATAAATAAACTTGTTAAAGAAGGATATAAAATTGAAAAAAATAAAAAGTTAGGATATAAACTTGTCGAAATTCCATTTTCACCATATGAGGTGTTAAAACAAAATTTTGAGATACCTAAACAAGTGGTTTTTTATAAGTCAACAACATCTACAATGGATGTTGCAAAACAAATAGTACAACAGAATACAGATTTTGATAAAGTTTTAATAATTGCTGAAGAACAAACTAAAGGTAAAGGAAGAATTCAAAGACAATGGTTTTCGCCAAAAGGTGGCTTGTGGTTCTCATTAATACTAACTCCAAAAATTTCTCCTAAAGAAATTTTTATTTTGAACTTCCTTTTTTCTTTATCTGTCGCTAATGTATTAAGAGAAAAATACTCAATAAAAAATGCAACTACAAAATGGCCTAACGATGTTGTAGTGGATAACAAAAAAATTTGTGGAATTCTTATTGAATCAGATACTGAAATAGACCAGGTTAACTGGTGTATTGTCGGAGTTGGTGTAAATATAAATATAGATAAAAAATTTTTTGAAAAACATAAACTACAAGCAACTTCTGTTTCAATACTACTTAATAAAAATGTTAATTTAACAGAATTTTTAATTGAACTTTTTAAAGAAATAAATAAGTGGTATAAAGTTTTTGTTGATAAAAAATACAATAAGATTGTAGAAGAATGGAAAAAAATTTCTTCAACTATTGGTAATACAGTAAGAGTAATTACTTTAAATGAAACAGTTACGGGTAAAGCAATTAATATCTCACCTCAAACAGGCGCGCTCATCTTAAAAACTTCATCTGGGATAAAAGAAATTCTTTGTGGCGATTGTGTACATTTAAGATAAAAAAATTTTTTGCTTACACATTGACTTTTTGTTAACCAAAATTATATAAATGGTTAACAATTATTAATCTATGTTTTGTTAACTAAAATGTCCTTTGAAATACAAAAATTATAATTTGGTAGTATTATTATTTTCGCAACATGAAAGTTGCAGCTACTACCTACAAATTGCAAGATTTTCGTAAATATTATAAAAAAGTTAACTGTACTTTAACCTAAAGGAG
This sequence comes from uncultured Elusimicrobia bacterium, assembly GCA_964521665.1. Taxonomy (GTDB): domain Bacteria; phylum Elusimicrobiota; class Endomicrobiia; order DTEH01; family DTEH01; genus JANXDG01. The sequence continues at coordinate 30,453 of CAZFSG010000011.1, read as the reverse complement.
AGATTTCTGATAATGAAATACAAAAATTTTCTATATCTATTTATTTTTTTAGTTCCATTATCTTCAGCAGAAATTTATCTTGATGCAACAAAATACGGTATTACACAAGATGTATTGCTTTTAAATAACGAAATTATAATCACAAATGATATGATTGAAAAATTTTCTGTCAGAAATATTTTTGAATTACTAAAAATTTATAATATAGACATTTATGCTCGTTCTGATATACAACAAGATGTCGCATTGATGGGAGGAAATTTTGAACAAACAAAAATTCTTATTGATGGTATCCCTTTAAACGATCCTCAGACTGGACACCATAATTGTAATCTTCCAATAAGTATTGAAGATATTGATTACATACAAATAATAAAATCAGGTAATTTTTCTTTCTATGGCAACAACGCTTTTAATGGTGTAATAAATATTGTACCAAAAAAGAAGTCAAAAAATTTGTTAACAATATCATATGGGAGTTTTGACACTTATAAACTTAATAGTATGACAAATTTTAATAATGGTTATATTTCAGCAAATATTTCAGGTTCATCAGGGTATAGAGATAATACTGATTATGAGATATATAATTTATTTGCAAAATATGAAAATGACAAAATAAACTTTAAGATGGGATTTTTATCAAAAAAATTTGGTGCACAAGATTTTTATACATTAAACAGAAAAGAATATGAAGAAACAAGAACTTTTTTTGCTGCAGTAAACAAAAATTTTTTCCTTAAAGATAATATAAACTTTGACTTTGATGTTTATTTAAGAAAAGGTTTTGATTATTATACAACACAAAGGTTAAAACCTGAAGTGTATTACAATAAACACTTTTCTTCAGTTTATGGGAGCAAAGGTGTATTTAATACAAAAGTTTTTACTAATTTAGATTTAAAACCATTTTTTGAAATTGTTTTTAAACAACTTGATAGTAGAGGTTCATCTACTGTGTTACCTACTTGGCAAGGTATGGGTAAGTTCAACGATGAAGAATATGCTTTAGGGGTAGGATTATTATATAGAATTAACAAATTTATGTTTGAGTCAACTTTTAGAGAAAATTACCTTTCAAGATATTCATTTTTACCACAGTATTCAATTCGACTAACTTTTATCCCAAATTTTAATACAACAGTATTTATTTTGTCATCAAAAGTTTTTAGAACACCATCCTATACAGAACTGTATTATTGGGATCCTAACCATGAAACATCACAAGAAGTTAAAATTGAAAAAACTGATAGATATGAGATAGGTATAGAAAACAAGTTTAAAAATTTATCTTTATCAACACTTTTGTATTATTTTGTTCCAACAAATGCAATTGATTGGATGAGAACAAAAAATTCTAATGAACCATGGAACATAACAAATTTAGCAAAAATTGAATCCTACGGATACGATATAAATATTGATTCCAACTTTTTTGGGTTAACTACAACAATTTTGTACTCATCTAATTATAAAAATTTTGATTTACCTGAGGAAAAAGAACTGAAGTATTTAGAAAACTATCCTAAAAATTCATTAAGTTTGATTTTATTCTTTCCTAAAATTTTTGGTATAAAAACAACTATATCAAATACTTATAAGCTCTATACAAAAACTAACCCTAAGGAATTTCTAATTACAAACATTTCTTTTAGTAAAACAATAAAAAACATAAACATTTCTTTGAATATTGAAAATCTATTTGACATTAAATATGAGGAACTGATAGGTATTCAACAACCACCACGAAGATTTTTTTTACAGATAAGTATATGAACTTTTTATCTATTATACCGGTATATCTTTCAGGTGTGGCAACAAGTTTTACACCATGTGTTTATCCATTGTTACCTATTGTAGTAAGTTATATTGGTGCACAAGCAAAAGAAAGTTTTAAAAAGAAAATTTTTTTGACCCTAAGTTATGTTTTAGGAACAGCATTAGTATACACAATTTTAGGTATTGTTGCATCAGTATTTGGACTTTTGTTTGGTCAGATACAACAAAGTTTTGTTGTTAATTTTTTAGTTGGTGTTATATGTTTAATTTTTAGTTTATCAATGTTTGGTGTTTTTAATTTAAGTATCAATATTTCAGTTAGTAATAAGTTTTTTAAAGGACCTTTTGGCGGGTTTGTGTTAGGTGCTACATCAGGATTAGTGTTTTCACCATGTACAACTCCTGTGTTGGGAACAATTTTAACAATTGTTTCTACAAAACAAAATGTTGTATATGGTGCAGTTTTACTTTTCTTTTTTGCATTGGGACTTTCAACAACAATATTTTTAGCAGGCGTTTTTAGCGGTATACTTACAAAATTGCCAAAATCAGGTAAATGGAATTTAATTATTGAAAAAATTTTTGCTATGGTTTTGTTTGTTGTGGCTGTTTATTATATAGTGAAAAGTGTGAAGTTATTAAATATGTAAAAATTTTACAAAAAATCTGTTGTTTCTATTTCTTTTGGTAGCCGCAGGCTTTATATTATTTGTATCCTCAGATTTCAATCTGTGCATATTTTTATTTATCTGTTAATCATATTTTTATTTATCTGTTAATTTTAATTAATTTAATTTGTAGTTGCAGACCTTGGTCTGCTGAAAATAAAGCAAGATTTGCAACTACAATTTTTATTTATTTTGTAGTGTAATAAATGCAACAACATGGTTATTGCAGGCCAAAAATTTTGTATTCGCTAATTTAATTAGCGCTAGTGTAATGTGCTGATGTAAAATCAAAAAAATGCAACAACATGGTTGTTGCAATCCAAAGGGTAAGTTTAATTTTTGCTAGTCGCAGACTTTTGCCTGTGATATTATTTACGCACCATAAAATGGTGCGGCTACAATCTATCATGTTTTTAGTTTGCTAATACTTAAGAAGTTTGTTTACAATTGTAAAAACTTTTTATTATAATTGCAAGAGTTTAAATATCCACAAACTCAACTTTATCTTCTTTTGTATCCAACAATACAATACTTTTGTTATTGAAAAGCCAGCCACCTGCTTCACCTGGGTTTATAATTGTAGTATTACCAATTTTTCTATAATCTTTTTTATGAGTGTGTCCGTAGATAATATAGTTGTATTTATTTAACAAAGCAAGTTGTTCTAAATTTTGTGGTGGTGCATGAAAAACTATAAACTTTATTGTTTTTGTATCTTCGTTTAACTCAAATTCTAACGGCGGTTCTTGTATGAGACCTATTTGTGAATATTTTTCTTTAAGCATCTTTTTTTCACCATCATTGTTGCCAAAAACAAGATATATCTTGCAGTTAAGTTTTGAGAAATGTGCAAATGTTATTGGTGAAATTATATCTCCTGCATGAATAACAAGGTCTACTTTTTTTGAATTAAAAAATTCTACTGCTTTTTCTATTGCATCCATATTTTCGTGTGTATCTGAAATTATACCAATAAGCATAAAATTATACCTCTCACTAATAAAAAATTCGGAGAGGGCGGGATTCGAACCCGCGGTCCAGGTTTTAGCCCGGACAACTGCTTAGCAGGCAGCTGCCTTAAACCACTCGGCCACCTCTCCTTTTGTTAATTATTAGTTAGATTGCAAAAATGTAGTTATCAAAAATAATAGTAAAAATTGAAACATAAATCAATATATTATAAATCTTCATAATATGAAGAAACAAATTTTGATGTATTTATGTTTAGTTTTATTTAGTTGTAAAAAATCATATAAAGAAATTGCTCAAACAAAGTTTTTAATGGATACAATTTGTGAAATAAAAATATACTGTAATGACGAAAATTATGGCAACAATGTGATTGAGAAAGTATTTAAAAAAATTGAAGAAATTGACAAACAATTTGGTTATACTTTTGAAAGTGAAATAGAAAAAATAAATCTTGCTGCAGGAAATAAAAAAGTAAAAGTTTCATCAACAACATTTGAACTTATAAACAAAAGTATAGAAGTGTCAAAACTTACAAACGGTGCGTTTGATATTACCACAGGTATTTTAAGTATGCTTTGGGGATTTGAAAATTTTTCTAAAAAAACAAATTTTACTCTTCCAAAAGAAGATGAGATTAAAAAATCTTTAGAATTAGTTGGTTATGAAAAAATCCTTTTAGATAAAAATACTATTTTTCTTAAAAAACCAAAAATGAGAATAAATCTCGGTGGTATCGCAAAAGGTTATGCATTAAAAGTTGCAAAAGATATACTTGAAGAAAATAAAATAAATAAATTTTTGATAAACTTTGGCGGCGATATTTATGTTAAAAATACACAAGATAACAAACCATGGCGTGTTGCTGTCCAACATCCAAGAGATAAACAAAGATATATTTGTGTGTTATCACTTTTTAGTACAGCAGTGGCAACATCTGGTGATTACGAACGATATTTTTTTTATAATGGTAAAAGATACCACCATATTTTTAATCCAAAAACAGGTTATCCAACAGATAATGGTATAATTTCAGTAACCATTATTTATGATGATCCTATTTTAGCAGATGCGTTATCTACAGCAATGTTTGTTTTAGGTGAAAAAGATGCAATAAGTTTAGCTAATAAACTTAATGTTGAATATATAATTGTTAAAGAAGAAAATAATAAAATTAAATTTTTGACTTCACAAAAAATAAAAAAGTTTATCAGTGAAAAGTATTTCTATTAAACCAACTTTGTTTGATTTTATAGTGCTATTTATTTTTTTATTATTGCCAGTAACATTTAGTTATTTTTTGTATACGAATCATTATTTTATTGGCACAAGTTTTGTAGAAATTTATCAAAACAATAATCTCCTCTGTAAAGAACCGATATCTAAAAATCAAGAGTTAAAGTTTCATAATTTTACTGTTGAAATTAAAGATAATAAAGTAAGAATGAAGGAATCGCATTGTCCATATAAAATTTGTGTTCATACAGGATGGATTTCAAAACCGTATCAACAAATAGTTTGTGTTCCTAATAGAGTGTTAATCAAAATTACGTCCGAAGAAAAAAGATTTAATAAAATAGATTCTGTAACATATTAAATTAACATATGAATGAAGAAGAACAAAAAATACTTTATTTATCACTATTATCTTCTTCAGTACAAATTTTAGAATCTTTTTTCCCACATCCATTACCTGCTGCGAGATTAGGTTTAGCAAATATGATAAGTTTGTTAGTCATAATTAAGTATGGATTAAGGACAGCTTTAAATGTTTCAGTTTTGAGAACAATTATTTCTGCCTTATTCTTAGGGACAGTTGTGTCTATATCGTTTGTTTTAAGTTTTTCTTCTGCTGTAATTTCTACTTTAGGTATGTATGTTGTATATTTAATATCAAAAAAAACTTTTTTTAAACTAAGTTGTTTAGGAATAAGTATAATAGGTTCTGTGATACACAATTTGAACCAACTTTGTATTATATATTTGTTTTTTATTCCACAAAAAAATATTTTTTTGTTTACACCAATATTGTTATTTTTTGCGACATTAAGCGGAACAATGACCGGTGTAATTTCGTTGTCAACAATGAGATATCTTTATAATAGTAATAAAGAAGAAAAAAATTGGTTAGTTTATTCGCAACAAATTTTTGATGATGAAAAAATTAGTTTACAAGATTGGACACAGATTATTTTGTTGTTAATTTCTATAATTTTTGTTTTGGTTACGAAAAATATATTTTTAAATATAGGAATATTTTTTTTATGTTTTTTAATACATTTATTTACAAGGCAAATTAATTCTTTGGTTGTTTCTATTAAAAAAATTTTATGGTTGTTACTCTTTTCATTTTTTTTGCCATTATTCTTTGTTAGAGGGGGAGATGAGTTTTTAAAATATAAATTTGTAAGTTTAACAAAAGAAGGATTGTTTGTTGGCAGTATATATAGTTTAAGATTAATAAATATCGTAATTTTAAGCAATCTTGCTACAAATATGATAAAGAAAGAAAAATTGATTTTGTTTATTAAAAAATTTTTAGGTAAAAAATTATCTATGATTTTGGTCACAGGGTTTTATATATTGCCAGATTTTATAAAAGAGATAAAATCAAAACTTAAAAGAATATCAAGTTTTAAAGATATACCAAAATTTTTTGCTGAATACCTATAAATAAAAAATAAAGAAACCATAATATAAAATTTTCATCAAATATTAATGAAAGGAAAAAGTTTAATTTAATTTTAAAAAAGAGAGGTATATAATTTATGCATCCTGAAAAGTTTACTTTAAAAACACAAGAAGTTTTATATAACGCACAACGATTGTCTGAAAAAAAACAAAATCCTGAACTTACTCCAGAACATATCTTATGGTCGCTGTTAACAACTGACGATTCCTTTGCTGTTGAAATCATAAAAAAGATAGGTGCTGATGTGAAAAGAATTTTGTCTGAAGTTGAACTACAGGTTGATGCGTTACCAAAAACATCTTCACCAGTGTCATCTCATCCAGGTGCTATTTATATATCATTAAGGACAAAGAAAGTTTTAGACTATGCATTAGATATTAGTGCAGAATTTAAAGACGATTATATTTCAGTAGAACACTTGTTGTTAGGTATAATAGAAGAAAATGGTGTTGCAGCAAAAATCCTTGCAAAATATGGTGTTACAAAAGAAAAAGTGTTAGAAGCATTAAGGATCTTACGTGGCACAGAACGTGTGACTGATCAGACACCTGAAGAAAGATATAAACCTCTTGAACGTTTCGGTAGAGATCTCACGCATCTTGCACGTGTAGGCAAACTTGATCCAGTAATTGGTAGAGATCAAGAGATAAGAAGAACCATACAAGTTTTATCTCGGAGAACAAAAAACAATCCTGTATTAATTGGTGATCCGGGTGTAGGTAAAACAGCTATTGTTGAAGGATTAGCACAAAGAATTGTTGCTGGTGATGTACCAGAAAATTTGAAAGACAAAATTGTTTTTCAGTTAGATATGGGTTCTTTAATTGCAGGAACAAAATTCCGTGGCGAGTTTGAAGAACGACTTAAATCAGTATTAAAAACAGTTGCTGAATCAAAAGGTCAGATTATACTTTTTATTGACGAAATACATTCTATAGTTGGTGCAGGTGCTGCTGAAGGTGCAATTGACGCGTCAAATATGTTAAAACCTATGTTAGCACGAGGTGAACTAAGATGTATTGGCGCAACAACTATTGATGAATATAGAAAATATATTGAAAAAGATCGTGCTTTAGAACGAAGGTTTCAGCCAATTTTGGTATCTGAACCTACAGTTGAAGATACAATTGCAATTCTTCGCGGATTAAAAGAAAAATATGAACTACACCATGGTATAAAAATCAAAGATGAAGCACTTATTGCAGCAGCTGTGTTATCAAACAGATATATTACAGATAGATTCTTACCTGACAAAGCAATTGATTTAGTTGACGAAGCTGCAAGTAAATTGAGAATAGAGATTGATTCAATGCCTGCTGAAATTGACGATATACAAAGAAAAATAAAACAACTTGAGATTGAAAAACAAGCAATAAAAACTGGTATTGGTAGCGAACCTGTTGATGAAAAAGAATTGAATAAAAAATTGCAAGAAATTGATACACAAATTGAAGAATTAAAGAAAAAATATGAAGTTCTATATCAGCAATGGCAGAAAGAAAAAGATCTAATAACAAAAATTAAAAATGTGAAACAAGAAATTGACAATTTAAAAATCACAAAACAACAAGCAGAACGTGAAGGTAATCTTGCATTAGTAGCAGAGATACAATATGGTCGATTACCTGCAAAAGAAAAAGAACATGCTGAACTTTATTCACAACTAAAAGAAGTACAAAAAGAACAAAAAATGTTGAAAGAAGAAGTTGATGAAGAAGATATTGCAGAAGTTATCTCAAAATGGACTGGTATACCAGTAAAAAAATTAGTACAAACAGAAAAAGAAAAGTTGTTACAAATGGAAGATTACCTAAAACAGTATATTGTAGGACAAGACCATGCTATACAAAGAGTATGTGATTGTATTCGTAGAGCAAGAACAGGCCTTGTGGATCCGAACAGACCCCTTGGCGTATTTTTGTTTTTAGGACCTACAGGTGTGGGAAAAACAGAACTTGCAAAACGTCTTGCTGAATTTCTATTTAATGACCAAAAGTATTTAATAAGAATAGACATGTCAGAATATATGGAGAAACATTCAGTTGCAAGATTGATTGGTGCACCACCTGGGTATGTAGGATATGAAGAAGGTGGACAACTTACTGAAGCTGTAAGAAGAAAACCATATTCAGTAATTTTGTTTGATGAAGTTGAGAAAGCACATCCTGAAGTGTTTAATGTTTTACTCCAGGTATTTGATGATGGGAGATTAACAGATGGTAAGGGCCGCACCGTAGATTTTAAAAATACTGTCATTATAATGACATCAAATATTGCAACTAATGTTATAACTGAACTTGAAACAAAAGAAAAAATGTCATATGAACAAATATATCAATATGTTTTTGATGAACTTAAGAAATTTTTTAAAATTGAGTTTCTAAACAGAATTGATGAAATTATAGTGTTTAATAAATTATCTTTTAAAGAAATAGTAAAAATTGTAGAAATACAACTTAAAGATGTAGAAAATAAACTAAAAGAAAAAGAGATTGAAGTTGAGTTCACTGACGATGTTAAAGAATTTTTAGCAAAAGTTGGGTTTGATATAACCTTTGGTGCAAGACCACTAAAACGTGTTATCCATCAAAAAGTTTATAACTTGATTGCAAAAGAAATTCTTGAAGGTAAAATAAAAGAGAAGAGTAAAATTGTTGTAGATATTGACTCAAGGAATAATATTATTATAAAAAACTAAAAAATAAATCTTTGCAATAACTAAAAGGACAATTGATAAATGTTAGCTTAATATTATTATAATGCAAAAAGAACAGATAATAGAGATACTACAAAAAGTTTTAGAGTTTGAATATACAGACATGTTTGTGTATAATGCAGAAGCTGAATTGTTTAAGAAAAAAATTAGAGATAGTGAAAATCTTATCAAAATGTATAAAAACTTTGCAATGGATGAACTCACCCATGCAGATATCATCTCACAAAAAATTATTTCTTTCAAAGTTAACCCTCGTTGGGAATATAAAATTGTAAACATCTCAAATTCTATCCATGAAACACTTAAAAAACATATTGAACGCGAACTTCAAGCCATAAAAATATATACAGATTTGTTAACTAATATTGAGGATAGAAAATTTAAGATTGTTATTAAAGGAATAATTTATAACGAAAAAGAACATTTAGAACATCTAACTAAGTTTTTTAACAACCTAAGATAGGTTTTATAACTTGTAAGAATAAAATTTTTGTTGCAATATCTGCGTCACAGTTCAGTTCCTTATCTAACTAAGTTATCTTATAGAAAACGATGGCGTTTTTTAATTGATTTTTGTTCTGTGTTGAAAAAAGTTATTATTGTTGCTAAAACAAGAGTTTGTTAAACAAATTTTTGTAGGACAACATGGTGAGTTTTT
>CAZFSG010000011.1:6092-20871 GCA_964521665.1 uncultured Elusimicrobia bacterium | reverse complement strand
CTTGAATTTAACAAAAAATTTTTGTAGTTAAAAAAACTATCAATTTTTTTTCAAAGGAGGAAAAATATGGAACTAAAGTTACAAAGGGAAAAGTTTTTATCAGCATTACATCTATTAGAACCTATTGTAAGTGCTCATACTGGTTTGCCTATAACACCTGATGTTTTAATTTCTACAGATGGTAAAGACAACTGTAAATTAATAGCTACTGATATTGAAACAGCGTTAAGAATTGAGCTTAGGTGCGAAGTTATTTCTGAAGGTGAAATTTGTATCCCAGCAAAAAAATTAATCGCAGCAGTAAAAGAACTTGATGAAAATGAAATTATTTTAAAAACACAGGATGAAAAAACTCCTGTAGCATATATATATTGTGGTAAAGTAAAACATACTTTTATTGGACAACCGGCAAAGAATCATCCTGGTATGCCAAAATATGACGAAAAAGAAGTGAAGTCATCACAGGTTGTTATTCCAACAGAGGTTTTGTTAGATGCGTTTGTTAAAACAGTATTTGCTGTCTCAAAAGAAGAAACAAGATATTACCTTAACGGTGTGTATGTTAATATACAAAAAGATTTGGTAAAATTTGTTGCTACAGATGGTCGTAGACTAGCATATATAACAAAAAATATTCCTTCAAGTAAAGTTGTAGTTTCCGGAATTATTCCATCAAAATCTGTAGAACGTGTAATTGATATTCTCGAAGAAACTGAAGAAAAAAATTGTAAAATTGCTATTTCTCAAGAACATTTTGTTTTTGAAGTTGACAATATGTGTTTTGTAAGCAGGTTAGTACAAGGTGATTTTCCTGCATATGAACAAGTTATTCCTAAAATTACAACTACAATGTCTTTACCAGTCAAAACTTTAATTAAAGGTATTAAACAAGTATCATGGGTAACAGGTGAAAAAGGATTTGGGATAAAATTTTTGATAACCAAAGGCGGAATAAAAATTTCTTCAGCAGTAGAATCTGTTGGTATTGCAGAAGTTGAGCTTGATGCAAATTATGCTGGGAAAGATGTCGAAGTTAAATTTGAACCTTCATATATACTAGATATGCTTTCTGTGCTTGAGAAAGATGTTGATGTTATAGTAGGTATTAACGAACCAACTTCACCATGGACTTTCTATCCTTCAGATGATAAAAATTATTTATATATTCTTATGCCTATGAAATTATGATAAATCTTTTACATACATTCTTTTCAAAAAGCACTTTTCTTATGAAAGATTTTGTTAAATCAGCAGATGTTTTAAAAAAAATTTTTTATAACTTAGGTATTTCTGAAAATTTGACAAAGTTATACTTTATTTGGGAAGAAGTTGTAGGTCCTAAACTTGCTAAAAAAATTCAACTTTGTGGTGTTAAAAAAGATGTTTTATTGGTAACTGTAGAAACACCAGCACATCATCATTATTTAAAATTGCATAAAAAAGATTGGTTAGAAAAAATAAATAAGATGTGTTCTAAAGAATCAGAAGTTGTTTATAATGATATAAAAGTTATCAGGTTATGACTGACAAAAAATTGTTTGGTACAGATGGTATTCGTGGTATTGCAGGTGAGTTTCCTTTAGACAAACAGTTTATTACTATTATTGGTAATTGTTCTGCGTATTATCTTAAAAAAATTTTTGCTGTTAAAAAAGCAATTATTGGATGGGATACAAGAGAATCAAGTGAATGGATTGCAAAGTTGTTGATAAACTCGTTTATAAAAAACGGTTTCAATATATATTGTGCAGAAGTTTTTACTACAGGCGGTATCGCATTTTTATGTAAAAAAAATAATGCAGTAGGAATAGTTGTTTCTGCATCACATAATCCTTATCAATATAACGGAATAAAATTTTTATCACCAGCAGGAGTTAAAATTTCAGTTGAAACTGAGGAAGAAATTGAGAAATTAATTTTTTCTAACAAAAAAATAAAGGTAGATAAAACCGCCTGTGGTAAAATTGTCCCATATAAACATGAAGCAGAAAAAATTTATTTTGATTTCCTTACTGAAAGATTGAAAGAAATTTGTTCTTCATTTCCAATTGACAGTTTATCTTTAGTTGTAGATTGTGGGAACGGTGCAACAAGTATGTTGGTGCCTAAACTGTTTAAAAAAATTTTTTCAAAAGTAAGATTCATAAACATTAATCCGAACGGGAAAAATATAAATAAAAACTGTGGAGCATTATATCCCGAAGTTATAAAAAGAGAACTTAATAATGATGAAATAGGTATAGTTTTCGATGGTGATGCTGACAGAGTTATATTTGTAGACGAAAAGAAAAATATTCGCGATGGTGATTATATTATAGGTATTTTAGCAAACGAATATAAAAAGAATAAAAAGTTAAAAAACTCGTTAGTAGTTGTTTCTGTTATGTCAAATTTAGGATTGTTAAAATTTTTATGGTCTAAAAATATAAAAGTTATCCAGTGTCCTGTTGGAGATAAATATGTGTCTGAATATTTGTCACAATATGGTGGCAATCTTGGTGGTGAACAAGCAGGACATATTGTTTTATATGATCTGTTGCAAACAGGTGATGGTGTGTTGACTGCTTTTGAAGTTATTAAAACAATGTTGGTTAATAAGAAAAAATTATATCAACTTTGTAGTATATTCAAAAAATATCCGCAAATTATAAAAAATGTGGAAACACAATTAAAACCGCCAATAGAAAAAATTTTTGATAAAAAATTGTTGTGTGATTTAGAGAAAAAAATAGATGGTAGAATTGTTTTACGATATTCAGGTACCGAGCCTTTGTTTAGAATAATGGTTGAAGGAAAAAATAAAATAAGTGTTGAAAAAACAGCAAACTTTTTAGCAAACAAGTTTTTAGAATATGTAAATTCTTGTAGATAAAAAGTTTTATGGTAAAATTAGGTGTTAATATAGATCATATAGCAACATTGAGACAACAACGAAAAGTTGGTTATCCATCTGTTATTGAAGCAGCAAAAATTGTTGAACGATGTGGTGTACACCAAATCACTGTCCATCTTAGAGAAGATAGAAGACATATCCAGGATGAAGATGTGATACAGTTAAAAAAAATTCTTAAGATACCATTAAATCTTGAGATGTCGTTAAACAAACAGATTGTAGATTTTGCGTTGGAAGTCAAACCAGATGAAGTATGTATTGTTCCTGAAAGAAGAAGAGAGTTAACAACTGAAGGTGGGTTAGATGTTGAAAAAAATTATAAAAGATTAAAAGAAGTAATATCAAAACTTAAACAACGAGGGATTATTGTAAGTTTGTTTATTGAACCTGATATAAAAGCAATAAAGTTAGCAAAAGAGTTGCAAGCAGATGCTGTTGAATTACATACAGGGAGATATTCATTGTGTAAGGTTGGTTCAAAAAAATTTTATAAAGAGCTTGAAAGATTAAAAAAGGCAGCTGAATATGTTGTAAAAGAAGGTTTAATACTTAATGCAGGTCATGGTCTTGATTATAATAATGTAAAACCAATTGCTGAGATTAAAGGTATGAATACTTTAAATATTGGTTTTTCAATTATATCACGAGCAGTGTTTGTAGGTTTAGAGAACGCAGTAAAAGAAATGTTAATGTTAATAAAAAATAAATAAAAAAATGTGTGGAATAATAGGTTATGTAGGTAAGAAACACATTTTAGATGTCTTAACAAACGGGCTTAAAAAACTTGAATATCGTGGATATGATTCTAGTGGTCTTGCTGTGTTAGAAGAAACAAATATTTTATTTCATCGTGCTGTAGGTAAAGTTGATAATATGGTTTCTACACTGCCAGAAAAATTTAAAAAAGTTTATAATAACAAACAACAAAACGATAAAGTTTATACAGGTGTGGCTCATACAAGATGGGCAACTCATGGGAAACCTTCAGAAGAAAATGCTCACCCACATACTGATTGTAAAAAAGAATTTGTGATTGTTCATAATGGTATAATAGAAAATTTTGTTCAGTTAAAATCAAAATTAGTTCACCATAAATTTTCATCTCAGACAGATACAGAAGTTATTGTTCATTTAGTAGAAGAAAAATATAAACTTTATAAAGATATTCTTAAAGCGTTAAATGAAACAATAAAAATGTTAGAAGGTTCTTTTGCTATTGTTTTATTATCAAAACATGAGCCAAAAAAATTGTTTTTTGCACGACAGGATTCACCTTTGATTGTTGGTATAGGTGATGACGAGAAAATAATTGCGTCTGACGTTTTAGCAATGTTGGATTATACGAACAAATTTATATTTTTAGAAAATGGCGATTATGGTTATGTGACAAAAGATGAAGTTAAAATTTTTAATATTTATAGAAATAGAGAAGAAAAAAGAACTGTTCAAATAGTGAATTGGTCAGCGCAGATGGCACAAAAAAGTGGTTTCAAACATTTTATGTTGAAAGAAATATATGAACAACCACAGGTTTTAAGAGAAAACATTGTATCACGAGTTTTTGATGGAGATATTATTTTTGATGAAGAAATTAAATTAGATAAAAAATTTTTAAAAAATGCAAAAAAGATTTTGATAATAGGGTGTGGGACATCATATCATGCTGGGTTGGTTTGCAAATATTTTTTTGAAAATATACTTAGGATACCTACTGAAGTTGATATAGGTTCTGAATTTAGGTACAGAAATTTTGTTTTTGAGAAAGATACTTTAGCAATTTTTATTTCGCAATCAGGTGAAACAGCTGATACTTTAGCATCATTAAGAATCGTTAAACAAAAAGGGATTCCAACAATAGGTATTTGTAATGTTATAGGTTCATCCTTGTATCGTGAGGTAGATACAACTATATATACAAAATGTGGTCCTGAGATAGGTGTTGCATCAACAAAGGCATTCTTAGGCCAACTTGTATGTCTTTATTTATTTGGTTTATATCTTGCAAAAATTAAAAAAACAATTTCAAAAGATAGATATTCAGAACTTATTTCAAATTTAGCAAAAACACCAACTTATATAGAAAGAATTCTTTCTGATACATCTTATATAAAATTTCTTGCAGAACAGTTTTATACAAAACACGATTTTTTATATTTAGCTCGTGGTATAAACTATCCTATAGCATTAGAAGGTGCACTTAAACTTAAAGAGATATCCTATATTCATGCAGAAGGATATCCAGCAGGTGAGATGAAACACGGACCCATTGCTTTAATTGATAAAGACACACCTGTTGTTGTTATAGCAACAAAAGGTGCGTTATTACAAAAAGTTTTTTCTAACCTTGAAGAAGTAAAATCTCGTCAAGCAAAAGTTATTGCTTTAACAAATTATGATATTTCATCAAAAAGCATAGATTATAAAATAGAAGTACCATATACAGATGAACTTATCTCACCTATAATAAATGTTGTTCCACTTCAACTTTTAGCTTATTATATTGCAGATATGTTAGGTAGAGATATTGACCAACCACGAAATTTAGCAAAAAGTGTTACTGTGGAATAAGTTCATTCCGAAAGGCGAATTACAGTACCTGTTTTTCTTGTATGGTTATATGCTAAGTTAATTAAATAAAAAAGAATAAAACTGTATACAATACATAAAACAAATCCTTTCAATAATCCATATCTGAAATTTTCTTCAAAACCGTATCCTTTTCTAAAATATTCTAAAAAATAAGTTAGAGGAATGAATTCTGATATTCTTATTAACCATTTTGGTAAAATACTTACAGGATAATAAATACCAGAAATTAGCATTGTTAATATAGACACAGACCACGCTAAAATATCAATTTTTTGTCCATAAAGAAGGATAAAAAAATTCACAAACATTCCTAAAATTAATCCGGTTAAGAATATTCCTAAAAGAGAAACTATTACATAGTTTATTTTTGGTAAACAGAATCCAAATAAATAATGAGAAATTATTGAAAGTAATAAAAATACTATAAAACCACGAATGGTGCCAACTATCCAACTGCCAAAAATATAATGATAATGTTCTGTAGGAGTAATAAAAATTTGTTTTATACTTTTTGACCAAATTTCATATAACAGTCCATATGACACTTCAAGTTGTGTAACTTGTAGGACACCTGAAGTTATCGTTCCTGTAAGTAAAAAAGAGAGTAGTTGTTTATCTAATTGTAAAAATGTAGACATCATACCTATTGATAAGATTCCAATAACTGGCCAAAAAAGAATGTCAAAAAAAGTAAATATGTTTCTTATTGCAAAGATATAATTTCTGTATATATAAGCAAAAATTTTTAGAAATTCTTTTTTCATAAATGTGCTAGTTTTAAAAATGCATCTTCAAGATTTGTTGTTTTCGTACTTTTATAAATTTCTTCTATACTACCAATAGTAAGAATTGTACCATTGCTAATAAATGCAACTCTATCAGCAAGTTCCTCTGCTTCTTTCATATAATGCGTAGTAAGGATTATAGTGGTATTATTTTCGTGTTTAATTTTTTTGATAAACTGTCTGATTTTTATAGAAACTTCAGGGTCTAACCCTAAGGTAGGTTCGTCCAATAGCAGGATGTCTGGTTCGTTAATTAAGGATTTTGCTAATACAAGCCGTTGTTTGGTACCGGTTGATAACTCGTCAAACCGCACATCTGCATATTTCTCAAGTTCAAAAATTGATATATATTTATCAACTTGTTGTGAAAGTTTTTTTCCTGATATACCATAAAGTAGTCCATAGAATTTTAAAATTTCTTTTACTGTCATACACCAAGGAAAATTGGGATTACCAGAACACATATTCATTCTTTTTTTGATTTTTTCTGGGACATATTTTTTTAGTTTTGTTCCTAAAATAAAAACTTCGCCATTGTCAGGAAGAATTTGTCCTATTATAATATTTAACAATGTTGTTTTTCCTGAACCATTTGGCCCTAATAAAGTAAAAATTTCATTTTGATAAATTTCTAATGAAACATTATATATAGCTTTTGTTTTTCTTTTTCTTAAGAATAAAGAAGAAGTGTATGTTTTTGAAATATTTCTAAGTTGTATAACAACTTGTTTCGTCATAGATATGATTTTATTATTTCAGGAATTATTATTCAAGATTTTTGTTACATTCTTAAACTTGAAAAATAGGAATATTTTTAATAAAAAATCAAATATGGTTATTACAAGATTACATATTTTAATCTTTTCTACTATATTTTTTATTTTGTTGAACACAAAAGATGTTTTTGAAGAAAAAATTGTTTTTGGTGAACCTGTTTTTGTAAAAAAAGTAGCGTTAACTTTTGATGATGGTCCACACCCTTATTTTACTGAAAATATACTAGAAATAATTTCAAAATATAACATAAAAGCAACATTTTTTTTAGTAGGAATACAGGCAGAAAAATATCCCCAGTTGGTTAAGTTGTTAGCAGAAAACGAACGGTGTAAAATTGGAAATCATACTTATTCACATAAAAATCTTACAAAGTTATCCGATTTAGAAATACTTAATGAATTAAAAACTACACAAGAAATTTTAAATTCTATAAGTGGGAAAAAAAATGTTATTTCTTATTTTCGTCCTCCAGGAGGACATTATAATGATAAAGTCTTAAATATAGCTGATAAATTAAATCTTAAAATAGTTTTGTGGAGTATATTCACAAATGATCACAGTGAGAAAATTACTGAAAAAGAATTAATAAGTAAAATTACAGCATCTTTGTCTTCAGATAAAGAAATAATTTTACTTCATTCTGGTAGTATAACGACTCTGAAGTGTTTACCAAAAATAATAGAAATTTTGAAAGAAAAAAATTATGAATTTGTTACTATAGATGAGATATTAGAAGATGAAACCTATATTGTCAATTGATTATGGTGAAAAACGTATTGGGTTAGCAATATCTGATGAACTACATCTTTTAGCACATCCTTTGAAAACTATAAAAAATGATAAAACTGTTTTTGAACAAATTTTGAAAATTGTTAAAGAATACAATGTTGATAAAATTGTAGTTGGGTATCCTGTTTGGGATAAAGATACAGATATTGTTAAAAAAATTGAGGATTTTGTGAATAAGTTAAAAAAAGTTGTAGAACTAAAAATAGAATTTATAAATGAGATGTATAGTACAAAAATTGCGTGTGAAAAACTTTCTTCATTAGGTAAAAAATATAAAAAATATAAACAAAAAATTGATAGTTATGCAGCAGCTGTTATCCTACAAGATTATTTAGATGCTAAACAACAGAAAATAAATGTATGAAACTTCTGAGAATCAGGCTATTCATAAGAACGTTGATTGTTTTAATTTTTATAATTTTCATTTTTGATTTTATACCAAAGAAAAAAAAATCTGTGGTTATACCAAAAGATGCTACTGCAAAATATGTTGGTGAAATTTTAGAAAAACAAAAATTGATTTTGTCCAAAGCTATTTTTCGTTGGGCTGTTTATTTTACAATGAGTGAGAAAAAAATTAAATCTGGTAATTACGAATTATATTTTTCTATTACAACATTGCCAATTGTGTATAATCTTATTAAAGGACCAAAGGTTGTTAAAGTCACAATACCAGAGGGATTCACAGTAGAACAAATTGCTCAACGACTTTATTCAAAAGAAATAATTTGTGATCCAATAGAATTTATAACATATGTAAAATCTAAAAATCTTGAAGGATTTTTGTTTCCTGAGACATATTATTTTTATAAAAATCAGTCTGTTGAAGACATTGTTGATAAAATGGTGAAAGAATTTTATAAAAAATATACTTCTGAATTTGTTCAACGTGCATATGAACTAAAAATGTCTACATATCAAGTTGTAATTTTAGCTTCTATTATAGAAAAAGAAGCAAAAAGTTACGAAGAAAAAAAGTTAGTATCATCTGTTTTCCATAACAGGTTAAAGAAAGGATGGAATTTAGAATCCTGTGCTACTGTAAGATATGCATTAAAAAAATTCAAAGAACCTTTGACATATAAAGATTTGGAAGTTAAATCTAAATATAATACATATATATATCCTGGATTGCCACCCACTCCTATATGTAACCCTGGGATAGATTCAATAAAAGCAGCATTGTATCCTAAACAGACAGATGACCTATTTTTCTTTACTCCTGATAATAATACTCTTATGTTCTCAAAATACTACAAACAACATTTAGAAAAACAAAAACAAATAAAGAAACAAAAGAAATAAATTTTTTTTTATAATTGTGTAGTAAAATTTACTTGTTTTAGAAGATTTTATTTATATGAAAAAAATAATCATAAGTTTCCCTTCATACAAAATAGATATAGAATGTGAACTTAATGAAACAAATATTGCACAACAAATTTATCAAATTTTGCCACAACAAGCAAGAGTTCATCTATGGGGTGAGGAAATATATTTTGAACTACCACTTAATCTGCCAAATGAAAATCCTACTTTAGATGTTGAAATAGGTGATGTTGGTTGGTGGCCTGAAGGAAATTGTTTTTGTATATTTTTTGGAAGAACACCTATATCTACATCGTCAAAACCAAAACCTTATAGTGAAGTAACAATTATAGGTAAAATAAAACTTGAAAAAGATACGATTGAAAAATTAAAACAAATAAAATCTAACAGCAAAGTTGTTTTGTTAAAAGTATAGATTTTATTGTAAATCTAAATATATTTGTCTCTTAAGAGTCAATAAAAAATTTAAAAAAGAGTTTTTTAAAAAATGAAAAAGAAAATTATAGTTGTATTTAATCCACAAAAGAAAGATGTAGATAAAGTTTTAGATTTGTTAAAAAAGAGATTGAATAAATATGTTTTAAAATTTTGTAGTTCATTAAAAGTAAAAAAAGAAATATGCAAAGGAGATCTATTAATAACAGTTGGTGGTGACGGAACTTTACTTAAAGTTGGTCATTATGCAACAGAAAATTTAGTTCCTGTTTTAGGAATAAACTTAGGCAGGTTGGGATATCTTGCTGAATTTAGTGTAAACGAAGTTTTTGATATTGTAGAAAAATTTTTTGATGGCAAAATTATACCACAACAAAGAAATGTCTTAAAAATTGAGTTTAGGAATAAATTCTACTATGCAGTAAATGACTGTGTTATTAAATCAGTTTCTGCAAAAGTATGTAATGTAGAATTAAGAATAGATAACAAAAAAATTGTTGAAATAATAGGAGATGGAATAATTGTAGCAACACCTACAGGATCAACTGCATATTCGTTAGCATCTTCAGGAAGTATTGTTGAACCAGAAACAGAGGTTTTGCTTATCACGCCTATATCACCACATACTCTCTCAATACGACCAATAATTGTGTCTTCTAACAGACAAATTGGTTTATATATTCCTGAATATAAATCAAATAAAGATTTAATTTTGTCTTTAGATGGACAGCGTGATTTTAAATTAAGCCAGAATGATGAAATAATTATAAGATCTTCAGAAAAAAAAATGCTATTTATTACGAACCCTAAAAAAACTTTCTTTGATATTTTAACACAAAAACTTTCCTGGGGTAAAAGATAAATTTTTTAATGAGGAATCCAAAAGAGTTATTTTCTTTGTACAAAAAATTTTATTCTGAAATACAAAAAAGAAAACAAGAATTTAAAAATATTAAAAAAGATAAAAATCTTGTTTTTAAAGAACTTTGTTTTTGTCTTTTAACCCCACAGTCAAAAGCAACAAGTTGTTGGCAAGCTGTTGAAGAACTTTTTAGAAGTGGATTTCCTAAAATACCTTTTGAAAAAATTTGTTTAATTTTGAAAAAATATACACGGTTTTATAAAACAAAAGCAAAATACTTAACTGAAGCAACTAAAAAGTTTGATATTATATGGCAGTTGGTCAATAAAAATTTTGAACCAGAGATATTAAGAGAAATTTTAGTAAGAGAAATAAAGGGTATAGGATATAAAGAAGCAAGCCATTTTTTAAGAAATATTGGATATTCATTTGATTTAGCGATAATAGATAGACATATAATTAAAAATTTAATTGAATACAAAGTGATCTCAAAAATACCAAAAAATGTTGATAAAAATAAATATTTGGAACTTGAACAAAAATTTATTATGTTTTCAAATAGAGTGAAAATTCCTTTAGTTGATTTAGACCTTCTTTTTTGGGCAAAACAAACTGGGTTTGTGTTTAAATAATATGCATATATTTGATTTTACAAAAGATGAACTTGAAGATTTTATTACAACAAAATATCAAGAAAAAAAATTTAGAGCTAAACAGATCTTTGATTGGGTATATAAAAAGAAAGTAGATAATTTTGATAAGTTTAAAAATTTACCTAAAAGTTTTATAGATAAACTAAAAAATGATTTTGAGATACACGTATTTAAATTAGTATCTAAACAAATATCAAAATCTGATGCTACAACAAAATATAATTTTGAAACAAAAGATGGATTTTTAATACCCACTGTTTATATACCAAAGTTAGAAAGAAATGTTGTTTGTGTTTCAACACAGGTTGGTTGTCCTATTGGATGTAAATTTTGTAATTCAGGGAAAGTGAAATTTGTAAGAAATTTGACCTGTGGCGAAATTGTTGAACAAATTTTAAGAATTGATAAAGAAAAAATAAATAGTATTTTATATATGGGCATGGGCGAACCGTTGCTTAATTATGATAATCTTGTAAAATCTATAAAAATTTTAACTAATGAAAATATGTTTGGGTTAGGAAGAAGAAGAATAACAATTTCTACAGTTGGAATTGTACCTAATATTTACAAATTAGCAGAAGAGAAACTTAATGTAAAACTTGCTATATCTTTGCATGGAGCAAATAATAAAGTAAGAAAAGAATTAATCCCAAATCTTAATTACAGTATAGATGACATTTTGCAAGCAGCAATTTATTATGCAAAAAAAACAGATACAATTCTTACAATAGAGTATGTGTTAATAGATAAAAAAAATGATTCTGTTTCTGATATGGAAGAACTTGTGGAAGTTTTGCTGAAACACTCTATAAATAAAAAAATTTATAAAGTTAATTTGATCCCTTATAATCCAATAGGAATATGTAATTATAACACACCAGAAGATAAGAAGGTAATAAATATAAAAAATTTTTTAATGTCTAAAGGTTTTCTTACTTTTATAAGAAGACCATATGGATTAGATATAAATGCAGCTTGTGGTCAACTTGGGTTGTAAAAATATGATAGGAATAGATATTATAGAAACCAAAAGGATTAAAAGATTGATAAAAAATAAAAAGTTTTTACAACGAGTGTTTAGTCCCGAAGAAATAAAATATTGTGAAACTAAAAAGGCTAAAGAACAACATTATTCTGCAAGGTTTGCTGCAAAAGAAGCTGTATGGAAAGCTCTTTCAGGAAAAATAAAAATTCCTTTGAAAGATATTATAATAAAAAATATAGAAGGAGGCAAACCAGTAGTCGTTTTTAATAATAAAAAAGTAAAAAATGTTAAAGTAGAAGTTTCATTGTCTCATACTAAAGATTATTCAGTAGCAGTAGCAATTTTGTTAAATAAAAATTAAAACTATGTGTAATAAACATCAAATAATAACAAAAAATGTAGCAAAAGATTTTTTACCAAAGCGTCCACAAGATTCTCATAAATATAATTTTGCCCATACATTAGTTATCGCTGGATCAAAAAATTATACAGGCGCTGCTGTTTTAGCAGCAGAAGGATGTTTATCTGTAGGATGTGGACTTATAAGTTTAGCAGTTCCTGAAAGTATATATGAAATTACAGTTTCAAGAATAAAACCTGAGATAATTGTTGTGTCATTACCTGCAGAAGAACATGGTTCTATATCAGACAAAGCAGTTGACGAAGTTTTAGAATATATACAAAAAAGAAAAGTTGAGACAATTTGTCTTGGTTGTGGTTTGGGAAGAGAAGAAGAAACAAAAATTTTTGTTAATAACTTACTTAAAATACTTGTTTCTCCACAGTCAAGTTTTCCAAAAGATATTTCTATAATAATAGATGCCGATGGATTTAATTTGCTTGAGATAGAAGATAAAAAAATCAAAGTTTTAAAAAATTCATCAAAAAAAGTTATCCTTACACCACATACAGGCGAATTTAAAAATTTGTTTAATCTTAATGATGAAGAATTTAAAAAACTACAATTAGAACCATGTATGTTTGTTCAAGAATTTGCAAAAAATAATAACTCTGTTTTAGTATTAAAATCTTCAAATATAACAATTTCTGATGGAGAACATATATTTAAACTTAACCAACCAAATAGTGCATTAGCAAAAGGTGGCTCTGGAGATGTGTTAGCAGGGATAATTGCAGGACTTGTTTATCAAGTTAAAACCTATAATAAAACTTTGGTTGAATATAACTACTTATTAAAATCTTCAGTTTTAGGAGTTTATCTACATTCACAAGCTGCATTACTTGGAAGACAACAAAAAACTGAATTTTGTTTTACACCAACCGATATAATTCAATACTTACCTGAAGTGTTTAAAGAATTAATTTAAAAATTTTTAAGCAACCTCTTGACAAATATTTTTGTTTTTAATAATTATTAAATTGTAATAATTACAAGTTAGAAATTTGTATAAACTTGAACTTATGGAAAATATAAAAGAAATATTAAAATCGAAAGGTATAAAACCTACTATACAGAGAATACAAATTTATAAATATCTTGTTGAACACAGGACACATCCTGATGTTGAAACAATATATAATGATTTAGTGAAAGAAATACCTACTATTTCAAAAACAACTATATATAATACTTTAAAAGAATTTGTAGAAAAAAATTTAATTTTTGAGATACCATTAGAAACAAAACTTTGTTTTAATGGATACACTCAACCACATAGTCATTTTATATGTGAACAATGTGGTAAAATTTATGATTTAAATATAGAATTCAGTTTTGCAAAGAGACAAAAATTTGATGGACATTTAGTAAAAAAATTTTGTGGTATATTTAAAGGTATTTGTAGAGAATGTAAAAAGAAGGGAGTAAGGAAATGAACTTACAAGCACTTTACAAAATTGGATATGGGATGTATATTGTTTCTTCTAAAAATAAAGAAGGAAAGTTTAATGGACAAATTGCAAACACTGTTTTTCAGGTTACTTCAGAACCACCACAGATTGCTGTGTGTTTAAATAAAAATAACCTTACGACTGAGTATGTTAAAGAGAGTGGAATATTTATTATTTCTGTTTTGAAAAAAGATACACCATTAGAATTTATTGGTAAGTTTGGTTTTAAATCAGGAAGAGATATTAATAAATTTGAAAATATAAACTTTAACCTTTCTAATTTAGGTTTACCTATAATTTTAGATAATTCTTTAGCATATGTAGAAGCAAAAGTAATAAATAGTATTAATGTAGGAACACATATTTTGTTTATTGGCGAAGTTGTAGATGCTGATATTTTATCTGAAGGAGAAACAATGACATACGAGTTTTATCATTTAGTAAAAAAAGGTAAATCACCAAAAACAGCACCAACTTATATAAAAGAAGATAGACAGAAAGGAGATACTAATATGAAGAAATATGAATGCAAAGTATGTGGATATATATACGATCCACAAAAAGGTGATCCAGAAAACGGTATTAAACCAGGAACACCTTTTGAACAATTACCAGATGATTGGGTTTGCCCAGTATGTGGGGCAGGTAAAGAAGAGTTTGAAGAATTAAAAGAGTAATTATGAGTTTTTTAGTTAATCTTAACCCTATATTTCTATCTTTTATTTCAGGTCTCTTCACTTGGTCTTTGACAACTTTAGGTTCAGCAGCAGTATTCTTAAAAAAAGTAGTATCAAGAAAGTTTTTAGATGCATCTTTAGGTTTTTCAGCAGG
>CAZFSG010000011.1:0-5992 GCA_964521665.1 uncultured Elusimicrobia bacterium | reverse complement strand
TTGGGGTAACAATTGGGTCTGGAAGGATATTAGAAGGTTTAATTCTAGCGTTAGGTATTGGGATACAAAATTTTCCTGAAGGTATGGCAATATCTTTACCATTAAATGCGGCTGGGTTAACAAAAAAGAAAAGTTTTTATTATGGCCAGATAAGTGCTATAGTTGAACCTGTTGCTGCAGTGTTAGGAGCGTTAATTGTTTTTTTATGGCAGAAAGTTTTACCTTATGCTTTATCGTTTGCAGCTGGGGCTATGATATATGTTACAGTAGAAGAACTTATACCTGAATCACAAAAAGCAGAAAATACCAATTTAGCAACATTTTCTTTAGTTATTGGATTTTTATTAATGATGATTTTAGATTTATCTTTTTAAGGAACAAAAAATATGAACAAAATAAAAGTTTTATTTTTATGTGTTTCAAATTCTGCAAGGTCGCAAATGGCTGAAGGATTACTAAGATATTATTATGGAGATAAGTTTGAAGTATATTCAGCTGGTGCAAAAGAGACTTTTGTTCATCCTTTAGCAATTGAAGTTATGAAAGAAATTGGTATTGATATTTCTCATCATAGAAGTAAACTTGTTTTAGAATTTTTTGGTGAAAGTTTTGATTATGTGATAACTTTATGCGGTGATTATTCAAAAGAGATGTGTCCTTCGTTTATTGGAGAAGTTAAAAAAGAAAAATTACATTGGAATTTCCCAGATCCAGTAGATGTTGAAGGAAGTTTAGAAGAAAAATTGGCTGTCTTTAGACAAGTCAGAGATGATATTAAGAAAAAAATTGACGAATTTGTAAAAGAAGTTGCATCTAAAATATAAAATGATTACTTTGTAAACTCTGTGTTTCTGTGGCAGAGAAATAGTTGAAGGAGGAAATTATGAAAAAAATAATTAGTATACTGCTTTTATTAACAACGATTGCATGTGCACAGACAAAAAAACAAAAAGAAACTAGTTTAAAATATATAGATTTTGAACTACCAATTCTTAATTCTACTGAAAGTTTTAAGTTATCAAGTATTGTTGGTCAGAAGGTTGTGCTTTTAAACTTTTGGGCTACTTGGTGCCCATATTGTGTAAAAGAAGTACCTGATTTAAAGGCAGTTTATGAAAAATATAAAGATAAAGGATTAGAAATAGTTGCTGTTAATATAGGTGAGACGAATAAAGATGTTGCAAATTTTGTTGAAGCAAAAGAAATAAAATACAAAGTTGTTTTAGATCAAAAAGCACAAGTTGCAAGAATGTATGGTGTGAGGGGAATACCTACAAATTTTTTGATAGGGTTAGATGGTAATATAATTTTTGCAGGTTATACAATGCCTGATGAAAAAATTATTGAGGAAGATCTACCTAAAGAACAAAATTCAAAAACAAAAAAATCTACAAAAGAAAGGAGGTGATATTATGCCTTGTAAAAAAAGAAAAAAAGAAAAATAAACAATAAAAAAGAGAGTGTAAAACAAAACTAAATTATAAAAAGGAGGGGTATAAACTATGAAATCACTAAAAGGGACAAAGACAGAAAAAAACTTACTCACTGCATTCGCAGGTGAATCACAAGCAAGAAACAGGTATACATATTTTGCATCGGTTGCAAAAAAAGAAGGGTATGAACAAATATCTTGGATTTTCTTAGATACCGCTGAAAACGAAAAAGAACATGCAAAAAGATTGTTTAAGTTTTTAGAAGGTGGTGAGGTTGAAATACAAGCAGCATTCCCAGCAGGAATTATTGGTGATACAAAAACAAATTTAAAATCAGCTGCTGCTGGTGAAAATTATGAATATACAAAGATGTATCCAGAATTTGCAAAAATTGCACGTTCTGAAGGGTTTGATGAAATAGCAAAAGTTTTTGAATCAATTGCAGTTGCAGAACAAGGACATGAAAAAAGATATTTAAAACTTTTAGAAAATATTGAGAAAGGTTTAGTATTTAAGAAACAACAAGTTGTAAAATGGAGATGTAGAAACTGTGGATATATCCATGAGGGACTTGAAGCTCCACAAAGATGTCCAGCATGTGATCATCCTCAAGCATATTTTGAACTTCTTTGTGAAAATTACTAATGGGTAAAAATATTTGTAAAGAATCACCTTTTACAACTTTGTTTTTCATCATAGGACTTGTTGCAACTATTTCTATACGACTTATTGGTATAACTGGATTGTTTAGTTATATTTTGACGAAATTGTTATGGTATGTAGGTATTGTTGGTTTTCTGTTATTCTTCATTTATAAGTTTAAGACTGAAAATGAAAGAAGAAGATTAATAAACAATAGGGATATAATTGAAAAAATTGTTAACAATGAGAAAATAGCATATGAAGATAAAGAAGCACTTGTTTCAGTTTTGTGTAGTTTGACATCTAAAAAAGATATTATAAACTACTTTGTAATATTTTTCACATCAGGTATAAGTTTAATTATAGCTTTACTTTTTGATTTAAAAATTATAAAATAATACTTTAAAACAATAATGAATAATAAAAAAGTAAAAATTTATTCAACACCAACTTGTCCATTTTGTATAATGACAAAAAAGTTTTTAAAAGATAACAACATTGAGTTTGAAGATATAGATGTATCTCGTGATAAAAAAGCAGCAAAAGAAATGGTTATGAAAACAGGACAGATGGGTGTTCCTGTGGTCGAAATTGATGGAGAAATAGTTATAGGGTTTGATAGAGATAAAATTAAAAAACTTTTAAACTTATAACATCAAAAAAGTTCCGATAATTAAGAATCTTTGAAATATAAAAAAATAAATTTGCAATTACTGACTTTGGCATAGGTATATTTACACAGCCTGAAAGTTTCGACTATTGCTAGATTGCAGAATTATAATTTGGTAGCCGCAAGCTTTAGTCTGCGTAATTTCGCTAAAAATAAAATAGTTATAAAAAAACTTGTCAAAAAAGGAGAATGATGTGATGAAAAAGAAAGAATCAAAAAAAACAAAAAAACAAGATAAGAAAAAACTAAAATGTGAAGTATGTGGGCTTGTTGTAAGTGTAGACGAATTATGTAATTGTGTTGATGTATGTGATTTAATATGTTGTGGACAAAATATGAAAGAGGTAAAGAAATAAGTTTTTAAAAAGAAATTTAATTTATAATATTTTCTAATGACAAACAAAGCAGTAAGGTTAAATTCTTCTGCATACAAAATACAATATCTTGTGCATACTGAAAAAGCCAAAAGATTAAATTCAGAAACAAAAGTTGAAAGATTAAAAGAAAATAACTTCTGACGATTTAAGACATGAATAGGAATAAAAACTATGGCAGTAATAAAAATTAAAGAAGGTGTATATTTTGTTGGTGCAAACCATTGGGATAGAAGGTTATTTGATGAGTTAATACCTTTACCTGATGGTACAAGTTATAATGCTTATTTAGTTGTTGGTAAAGAAAAAATTGCATTAATAGATACTGTTGATCCCCAAACAAAACAGCAATTGTTTGATAATTTGAAAGAACTAGATGTTAAAAAAATAGATTATGTGATATCCAACCATGCTGAACAGGATCATTCAGGTGTTATACCAGATGTATTAGAAAAATATCCTGAAGCAAAAGTTGTAACAAATGAAAAATGCAAAGTAATGCTTATGGATTTACTTTTGATACCTGAAGAAAAGTTTATAGTTATAAAAGAAAAAGATGTTCTTGATTTAGGTGGTAAAACACTTGAGTTTTATATGATCCCGTGGGTACACTGGCCTGAGACAATGGCTACTTATCTAAAAGAAGATAAAATTTTGTTTCCTTGTGATATGTTTGGTTCGCATATAGCAACATCAGATATTTTTGATGAAGAACATTTTTATATACCAGCAAAAAGATACTATGCTGAAATAATGTCCCCGTTTAGAAATAATGTAAGGAATAACCTTGAGAAAATAAAAAAACTGGATATAGAAATCATTGCACCATCTCATGGGTATATTTACAAAGAACCTCAAAAGATTATTTCTGCGTATGAAGACTGGTCTTCTGAAAATGTTAAAAATAAAGTTATAATAGCGTATGTTTCAATGCATGGGTCAACACAAAAAATGGCTGAGTATTTAAGAGAAGAAATTATAAAAAGAGGAATAAAAGTTGATTTTTTCAACCTAACAGTAACTGATACAGGTGTTCTTGCAATGAGTTTGATTGATGCTGCAACATTAGTTATTGCAGCACCTACAACTCTTACAGGGATACATCCTAAGGCTGCATATGTTTTATATCTTGCAAACTTGTTGAGAATAAAAACAAAATTTTTATCAATAATATCATCTTATGGTTGGGCTGAAAAAACATTAGATGTTGTAAAAAGTTTAGTACCAAATGTTAAAGCAGAGATTGTTTATCCTGTAATTACTAAAGGGTATCCAAAAGAAAAAGATTTTAAAGAATTAGAAAAGTTAGCAGATGAAATTTTAGCAAAACATAAAAGTTTGAATCTTGTTTAAAAGGAGGTATGAAAACATGGCAGTAAAACAAAGAGGTGAAATTTATAAATGTAGTATTTGTGGCAACATAGTAGAGGTATTATATGTGGGTGGTGGGACACTTGTATGTTGTGGGAAGTCAATGGAATTACAAGTTGAGAACACAGTTGATGCGTCTAAAGAAAAACATGTGCCTGTTATTGAAAAAACATCGGAGGGTATATTAGTAAAAGTTGGTTCTGTAGAACATCCAATGGAAGAAAAACATTATATTATGTGGATTGAACTCAATGTTGATGGTAAAGTTTATAAACAATTTTTAAAACCAGGTGACAAACCACAAGCATTGTTCAAAATTGATGGTAATGTATTATATGCAAGAGAATATTGCAATCTTCATGGTTTGTGGAAATCAAGTTGAGTTGTAGATTTAGTTTTATTAAATAAAATTATAGAAGATTTTAACCTATATAGATATCCTGAGTGCGAAGCTAAAATTTTATTTGTTCAACAGGAAAAAATAGTTGTAGAATTTAGTGGTACAAAGGCGCATTTTGCCTGTTGTTTTGACGAAAATTTTGTTGATTTTAATTATTATTTGAATGATAACTTAAGTATTAACGGGAAATTTGTAATTAGAAAAGTAGAACGTATTTCTGCTGATAGATTTATAGTTGAATATGAATTACAACAATGAACAAAAAAATTTATGATTTAATAATTTTAGGTTGTGGTCCTGCAGGGATTACTGCTGCAATATATTCTGCAAGAAAAAAAATAGATTTTATTGTTATCTCAAAAGATGTTGGTGGACAAACTGTTTATAGTTCATCTGTAGAAAACTACACTGGTTATCAGGTGATAACTGGTGCAGAGTTAGCTTTAAAATTTAAAGAACATCTTGATATGTTTGATATAGATTTAAAGATGCCTGAGGTTGTAAAAAATGTAAGGAAAGAAAACAATATATTTGTTGTAACAACAGATAAAGATGTTTATTATTCAAAAGCTGTTATTGTTGCAACAGGTCGTGTTCCACGAAGTTTAGGTCTTCAAAATGAAGAAAAATTTAAAGGTAGAGGATTAACATACTGTGCTACTTGTGATGCCCCTCTGTTTAAAGATAAAGATGTATTAGTTGTAGGTGGTGGCAACTCCGCTTTGGATGCTGTGATACAACTTACAAAATATGCAAATAATATATATATCGCAGATATTGCTGAACAACTAAAGGCAGATCCTATCATGATTGAAAAAGCGTTTAGTTATCCGAAGTTGAAATATTTTCCTAAAAGTAAAGTTGTAGAAATTATAGGTGAAAAATTTGTAGAAGGTGTTATTTTAGAAAATATAGATAATAAATCAAGAACTGAACTTAAACTACAGGGAATTTTTGTAGAGATAGGGTCAATAGCATCTTCTGAATTTGTAGATGTTGCTAAAACTAAAGATGGTGAAATAATAGTTGACTGTGCATGTAGAACATCAGTAGAAGGGCTTTTTGCAGCAGGTGATGTAACAAATGTTTTTGCAAAACAAGT
>CAZFSG010000010.1:29999-33958 GCA_964521665.1 uncultured Elusimicrobia bacterium | reverse complement strand
ATCAGTGTATTATCAGCGCTAATTAAAATTAGCGGATACAAATTTTTTGGACTGCGATACCCATGTTATTGCAATTATTATGTAAACTGAAGTCTGCGGTTACAAAATTATAATTTTTTTATTCCAAAGGACACCATTTTTAGTTAACAGAACCATTTAATCTAAATTATTTATTTTTTACAAAAAATATTGTATAAATTCAATAAGAATTTATATGGTGGTAGTCGCAGGTTTCAGCTTGCGTAATTTTGTTAACGAAAAATGCAACCTAAAGGTTGTGGCTACCGGTAGATTACAGATTGTGTATTATTTGTATCCACAGGGTTTAGTTTGCGCTTTATTATTTTACACATCCTGAAAAGGTGTGGGTACTATAGACTATAGTTTTCGTAAATATCATCAGATAGCTACCAGAACTCTAATTTTACGGAGGAAAAAATTTTATGATAAAAGAAGCAATACAAAAACTGGTTCATAAAGAAAATTTAAAAGAACAAGAAATGATTGAAGTTATGACAGAAATAATGACTGGTGAAGCAACTGAAGCACAAATTGCTGCGTTTATCACAGCATTACGTATGAAAGGTGAAACAGTTGAAGAGATCACTGCTGCTACAAAAGTTTTACGACAATTTGTTACACCAATAAAACTTACTAAAGGACGACTTGTAAGTGTTGACAGAGATGATATAAACATTGATTATGAAACAATAGTTGACACATGTGGCACTGGTGGAGATGCAACAAAGACATTTAATATCTCAACTGCTACAGCATTTGTAGTAGCAGGTTGTGGTGTTTTTGTTGCAAAACATGGTAATAGGTCAGTATCTTCAGTATGTGGTTCAGCGGATGTTGTAGAACAGTTGGGTATAAAACTTGAGATTACTAAAGAACAAGCTGAAAGATGTTTGTCAGAAATTGGTATAGTATTTTTGTTTGCACCTGTTTGGCATACAGCAATGAAGTATGCAATTGGTCCAAGAAGACAAATTGGTATAAGAACAATTTTTAATATCATAGGACCACTTGCGAATCCAGCGTTTGCAAACGCACAAGTTTTAGGTGTATATTCTGAAAATCTTGTAGAAACAATAGCTTTAGTATTAAAAAATTTGAATATAAAACATGGTTTTGTAGTTCATGGTAAAGATACAATGGATGAAGTTTCTACTGTAGGTGAAACTTTGGTTGCTGAAGTAAAGGATGATAAAATAAGTATTTATACTGTAACACCGGAACAGTTTGGTATAAAACGAGCAAAATTAGATGATTTAAAAGGAGGTGATGCAAAACAAAATGCAAAAATTATATTAGATATTTTGGAAGGAAAAGATCGTGGACCAAAAAGAGATATTGTTGTTTTAAACTCAGCTTTTGCGTTAGTTGCAGCAAATAAAGTTGACAAAATTGAGGATGGTATTAAACTTGCTACAGAATCAATTGATAAAGGATATGCATTAAAAAAATTAGAACTGTTAAGAAAATATACAAATGAATGATAATTTACATTCAGTAATAAAAAAAATTGTTGAAGAAAAGATTGTTCAAATTAATAAAAGAAAAGAAGTGTTACCAAAAGAACAGTTGTTAAAAAAAATTAATAGTTTAGATTATCAACACAGAAATTTTAAAAATGCTATTGTTAAAAAACAAGATAGGATTTCTCTAATTGCTGAATGTAAAAAAGCAACGCCTATAAAAGGTGTCATTAGAAAAAATTACGATGTTTCATCAATTGTGAAAGATTATTATGAAAGCAACATGGTTGATGCTATTTCTGTGTTAACTGAAGAAAAATACTTTTATGGTGATGTTTACCATTTAGTTTTAGCAAGACAAACAATCCCACTGCCGTTGTTAAGAAAAGATTTTATTATAGATGAATATCAGATTTATGAAAGTTTATATTATGGTGCAGATGCTATATTACTTATTTCATCAATTCTTTCCGAAATTCAACTTAAACAATTTTATAATATTGCAAAAAGTTTATCATTAGAAGTTATATTTGAAGTTCATACAAAAGATGATATAGATAAAGTATTAAATTGTGAACCTGAGATTATTGGTATTAACAATAGAAATTTGATAAATTTTGTTGTAAATATTTATACTGTTGAAAAGTTAATAAAGTTTATTCCTAAAGATGTTGTAATAATAGCAGAAAGTGGAATTAGTTCATATAAGGATATAAAATATTTCACAGAACTTGGCATAGATGCAGTTTTAGTAGGGACATATTTTATGGTTTCTTCTGATATAAAACAAGCAGTAAAATCTTTAATGTGTCCACAAATATGACAAAAGTAAAAATCTGTGGTATAACAAACAAAGAAGACGCGTTCTGGGCAGCTTCTTTAGGTGCTGATTTTATAGGATTAAATTTTTATAAAAATTCTATAAGAAAAGTTTCATTGTCTAACGCAAAAGAAATTGTTTCTTCTTTACCAAAATTTACAACGCCAGTTGGCGTCTTTGTGGATGAAGAGTTAGAACAGTTGATAAAAACTTGCAAAAAAGTTGCTATCAGTTATGCCCAACTTCATGGGAACGAATCTTTGGAGTATTGTAGAGAATTAAAACTTAAATTTCCGGAAATAAAAATCATTAAAGTTATAAAAATAAAACCTGAATATGAAACAAAACAAAATGTTCAAGAATATATTAACACAAATTTTGATTTAGTTAAACAGTTTTACAACATTGTTGATTACATTATGTTTGATACATATATAGATACCTCAGTAGGTGGTACTGGGGAAACATTTGATTGGAATGTTTTGTTAGAAATTAAGAATTTGTTGTTAAAAGAAAATATAAATATAAACTTTTTTGTTGCAGGAGGACTCAATATAGATAATGTAGAAAAAGTTGTTGAACTTTTAGATCCGTGGTGTGTAGATGTATGTTCAGGAGTAGAACGTCTTCCACGAAGAAAAGATTTTGAAAAAATGAAAGTTTTTATACGTAAAGTTAAGAATTTATGAGGAATATTGTTTTATTTTTAGTAATTTTGTTTTTACAACAATTATTTGCTGAAGAAAATCCTGTTGCTTTAGTTGTAAAAACAAAAGGAAGAACAGTTGTTGAAAGAAATAAAAAAGAAATAAAAATAGAACAATATATGCCTTTGTATTTAAATGATAAAATAAAAACAGATACTGCTTCATTTGTAGAACTTTTATTTGATACAGGTATATGTTTACGAATAGAAGGAAAAAGTGTGTTTGAATTAAAAAAGTTTGTTCAATATACTTATGAAAATGAAGAAAAACCATATGTTAATTTTGTTTTTAAATTACATAAAGGAGCAGTTTTAACAGATGCAGAAGTGTTTAATAAATATAATTTTGGTTCTCTGCATATAGTAACACCGACTGCTGTTGCATCAGTCCGTGGAACAGTTTTTTATGTAAATGTTGTTGATGATGATAACACAAAAATTGCAGTGTTTAAAGGTGAAGTAGAATGTTTGATAACAGAAATTTCTGAGGATATTTTTGACAAACTTTTTGAAGAAGAATTTTATGAATTAAAAAAATGGGTTGTTATAGAAGAAGGGCATCAGACTGTTTTTTCACAAGATTTAGTTTTGCCTGTGCAAACAGGTTTGTCTAATGACATAATTGAATATAGAAAATCCGTAGTTAATGATTTTGTAAAATTGTCACAGAGATACAGAAAAGAATTTGAAGAGTTTAAAGAAAGACGAAGTAAATGGATTGAAAAACATAAAGAACAGTTTAAAAAAGACATAATTGAACAAAAAAATAAGTTTAAAAAAGAATTTTATCAACATTAATTTCTTATTTAATTTAGCAGAATAATCTTTGCGATTACAATTATAGTTTTTCCAAATATAATAATAAGGAGAAAAAAATATGAATGAAGAGATCAAACAAAAAATAAAACAAAAAATTGATGAAATAAAACCTATGTTGCAACAAGATGGTGGT
>CAZFSG010000010.1:0-29899 GCA_964521665.1 uncultured Elusimicrobia bacterium | reverse complement strand
AACAAATGAAATACAAACTTTATTTTGATGGTAATAAA
Source organism: uncultured Elusimicrobia bacterium (assembly GCA_964521665.1). Taxonomy (GTDB): domain Bacteria; phylum Elusimicrobiota; class Endomicrobiia; order DTEH01; family DTEH01; genus JANXDG01. The sequence continues at coordinate 29,861 of CAZFSG010000010.1, read as the reverse complement.
ACACCACAAGGAACAAGTTGTTCATATGTAGTTACTTTTGGTGACAAAAGTGTTTTAGAAGAAACAAAAATTTTGTCTCAAGAAACAACTGTTAACGAAGCAGAATATCAAGGTCTTTTATATGGGATAGAAAGATTTTTGGATTATTTAAAAACATTGCATATTCCACCAAAAGATGTGGAGTTAGAGATATACGGTGATTCACAGCTTGTGATACAACAACTTAAAGGTGTATACGAATGTAAAAAACCAAGTTTACGAGTTTTAAGAAGTAAAATAAAAAATTTGTTGACAAACTTTTTATCCTATGATTTTATTTGGGTCAACAGAGAACAAAATTTAGCTAAATGAACAGTCCTTTTTTGTTATCAACTGGTTTAATAAAACTTTCATTGTTAATTTTATCAATTTTCTTGCCTTTTTCAATTTCAGGAATAAACATATCTGTAAGTTTACTTTTTTTGGGATATCTTATTTTGTGTCTTACAAAACAAAAAATTGTTTTACCAACACAACCTGAAGCAAGAAGTATCATTTATTTAATTACAGTTTTTGTTTTGATAACGATTGTTTCAACAATTTTTTCAGAAGACAAAATTTCAAGTGTTAAAAGGACGCTGACAATTGTTGGATATTTTATTATTTTTATTGTTTTATCAATTTTTGAAGATAGAAATTTTGTTAAAAAATGTTTAAAAATTTTTATTTTGTTTTGTGTTTTACATTCTGCTTATACAATTGTTCAATATTTTACAGGTATTGATATCATGCATAAAGGATACCAAAGATATAACAGAGTTATTGGTATTGTTGGCTATCCTAATTCCTTAGCTGGCATTTTAGGTTTAATTTTTCCTGTTGTATTCAGTTTTTTTTATTTTTTAGATAAAGAAAAATTTGTAAATTTGATTAACAGTATAATTTTGTTTGTTGCAATTATGTTAACATTTACTCGTGGAATATGGTTAGGTATATTATTTTCCTTATTAACTTTAGGTATAATATCAAACAAAAAACTGTTGTTTTTTATTATTTTATTTTTTATTTCTTTAATTCTTTTAATTCCACAGACAAGAAAACGAATTTTTTCTACAGTTAATATTAGTAGTGACCAAAAAGTAAGAATTTATTTTTTAAAAGAAACTCCTAAATTGATAACAAAACGAATTGTGTTAGGTTATGGACCGGATAGTTTTAGAAAAGTTTTCTACGAACACTATCCTGACTTCCCTGAGAAAGGACATTTTCATCCTCATAATATGTATTTACATATATTTTTTGAGTTAGGGATATTGGGATTGATATGTTTTTTGTTTTTATTTTACAAAATCTTAAAATGGTTAATTAAGATATATTATCTATCTTATGAAAAATTTTTAAAAGTTATGATATTAGGGAGTATAGGAAGTGTTATTGTATTTTTAATTTATGGTATGGTTGATGAACCATTTAGGGCACATTTTGCACCATATGTTTTATTTTTTTTGTTAGGGATAAGTTTTAATTTAGGGAAAAATTATAAAGATTTTGAGATGCAAAAATAAAATCTTCCTTTTTCATAAACGATCTCTAATTTATCTTTTACTTTTTGAGATAAGTTTTTAAAATCTTCTTTCTTAATTAAAACATATTGCGTATCTTCAGAGATAAGTTTTAAAAGTTCTTCTTCTGTAGAAACACAATGTTCTTTCCATGCTTTTGCATCAGGAGGGACTTTAGGATTTGGTAAAGATGATTTTATTACACCCCTGTCCCAATACCAAGGTATCAGTGCTACCATGTCGTAATAGAAAAGATTGTATGGTAATATCTTTTTATCTTCTTTGACAATTGATTTAACAAATTCAGCCATATCTCTGAACTCAGGATTTCTTATTTTGTCAAACTTTACAGGAGTAAAAATTGTTATTAAAGCAAACAAAATACTTAACACAGCAAAAGTTTTTGAAAGAAAATCTTTTATACTTTTTGTCCATATTGAAAATATGTATCCATTTATTACACACCAACCTGGCCAAAATGCTAAAAGGTAATAATCATCTTTATATCCAGCAATTGTAAATCCTAACCAAACAACAACAACCCAAATTAGTAATATAAACCATAAATTTAATCTTTCTTTTATAATTTTTATTACACCGAAAATACCTGTTATACTCCAAGGAAGATAGTAACTAAAAAACACAGGGACGAAAAACAAATAGTTTTTTATTCTTTCTAAAACAGAAACATATCTAACACTACGTCCTTGAAGTGACCACAAAATTTGGTTTATGAAAAATTTTTCAATAACAGCATTGCCTTTGTAGATAAGTTGTGGTATTATCCACACAAGAGGTACAAGAAGAGATATAAGTAAGAATAATATAAATTGGATACTAAAAATTTTTTTATATTGCTTGGTCAAAAAGTAATATATTGGTACTATTGCTAAAATACAGTATGAAGGCGGTCCTTTATATAAAAAACCTGAACCAGATGATAGCCCAGATAAAAGTAACAGCCATGGTTTTTGTTTTTTTTCTGAAATAATAAAAAATAATATTGCTAATGTAATAAAAAAAATTAGTCCTGTTTCCAACTCGCATTTTCTTGAATGCTTAAAAAAATATGGATGTAATATCAGTGTTAAAGAAGACAAAAAAGATATATATTCATCATTTGAGATTACTTTTGCAAGAAAAAATGTTAAAAGTATAACTAATACACCAAAAAAGGAAGATACATATTTTGCAGTAGTATCTGATATACCAAAAATTTTAAAAGTTATTGCTTGTAGCCAAAAAAATAACGGTGGGAATTGATAAAAATCTTTAAATTCATCACAATGTGGCCAGTGTAAAGTTAACCAATCACCTGTTCTTAAAATTTCTCTTGAAATAGCAGCGTGTGCAGCAGAACCTAACGGTTGTAGTTCTGCAACTGAAAGTTTACCAAACATCCCAAAGATAGAAAAGATTATAATTATTGTAAGATAAAAATATACTTTCATTGTATCTATAAACAAATTACAAAATTTTTGTTGCAAAAACAACATAAATTTAGTATTATAGTCAAAATTTTATGAATATAGTCTTATTTGATGCAGCAAAATATTGGTCTGGTGGTGCAGAAAGAGTATATCTTTGTGCAAAAGGATACAAACAAAAAGGACATAATGTTATAGTAGTATGTTTGCCAACAAGTAGGTTAAACCTGTTGTTAAAAAACGAAATAAAACTTTATAATATCCATCCTGTGTTTGACTTTGACATATTTGCAGCAATAAAAATAGTTTATATTTTGTTGAAACATAAAATTAATATCATTGATATCCACTCACCAAAATTTTATTGGTTAGGGATGTTTATTGGAAAGCTTTTAAACAAAAAAATTTTTATAACAAGAAATGTAGAATACAGAAAAAAAGGATTAAAAAGAAAAATAAACCTGTTATTATATAAATTTTGTAATGGTGTTATAACTGTATCTGAAAAAATAAAAAGATATATGATTGAAGATTTTAAACTTAAAGAAACAAAAATAAAAGTTATTTATGACGCTATTGATTTAAAACTTGATAACAAAAATATAAGAAGTAGATATAATATTCCGCAAGATGCAATTGTTTTGTCTATTATAGGAAGGATAGAAAAAAATAAAGGACAACATATTGCAATTGAAGTTACAAAAAAATTGTTAGATAAAGGATATAATATCTATTTATTTGTTGTAGGACAGATAGAATCTAAGTGGTATTACAAAAATTTGGTTAAATATGTTGATATGTATCAACTTACTGATAGAATTATATTTACAGGTTTTGTACAAAATATTGAAGATTATATTTATAGCAGTGATGTTATATTATGTTGTTCTGAATATGAAGGTATGTCAAAAGTGGTGTTAGTAAGTATTATTATGGGGAAACCTGTTATTACAACAAAATCAGTTAAAGTTGATGAAGTTTTAGAAAAAGAATTTTTAAGATTTATAAATTTTGTTCAATTGCGTAATACTGAAGAATTTGTTGTGATCACAGAAAGAGTAATAAAAAACTTAGATTTTTATAAAAATAAATCACAAGTTTTTGATACAAGAAAAATAAGTAGTGAAAGGATGGTTTGTGAATACTTAGATTTTTATAACATATGAAAAAATTTATAAAATCAGTAATAGGATTTTTTGTAGTTTTAACAAGTTTGTATTTATTTCTGTATTTTAGGTATAAAGACACGGTTTTTATTTTAGTTTATCATAGGATAGATGAGTATAAAGGTGGGCTGAAATCATTGTATGTTAAACCTAAAACTTTTGAAAAACAAATGAATTATTTATTTAAACGAGGATACAAAACTATAAGTTTGACTGATTTAAAAACTGCTATTGAGAAAAAAGATAAAATGTTTTTAAGAAAAAAGTTTTGTATAACGTTTGATGATGGATATGAAGATTTATTAAACGCATATTCTGTTTTAAAAAAGTATAATTTTAATGCAATTGTGTTTGTACATACTCAAGCAGTAAAAGATGGTTATTATACTTATCCCTCAATGACTGAAGCAAAAATGATAAGTTTTGAACAATTAAAAGAAATGCTTGATGTTTTTGAAATTGGCTCTCATACAGTATCACATTATGACTTAAGTAAAATTTCAGAGGAAAAAATAATCTTTGAGTTAAGAGAATCTAAAAAAATTATAATGAATAATCTTGGCGTTGAAATAAAACATTTTTGTTATCCTTTTGGCAAACTGTTTAAGGATTATAACAAACTCTTAAAACAAGAAGGATATGAGACTGCTGTTAGTTTAAAAAATGGATTAGTTGAATTTGATAAAAAAATAGATTTTTATTGTTTACCAAGAGTTGAATGGAAAGATACCTCAGCAATGAGTATAAAAGATTTTATAAAAAATATAGATTTTTATTTGAAAACAGTTTTTGCTATATGATTAAAGAGGAAATTGAATTTATCTTTGTATATTTTTTAAAACTTTTTGTTTTGTTATTTCCAGAATTTTTATTAAAAATTTTTTTGAAGTTGATTATACCGATAGCAAAGTTTTTTTTATATAATCGTCAAAAATTGATGTTGAGAAATTTTAAGTTAGTTTTTCCTAAAACAGAAGTAAAAGAAGTTGTCAAAAATATTAATAATGTATGGTTTAACATAGGATGGACATTTTTAGTCTCTGTTAAATATCTTTATAATCCAAAAAAAATTTTTTATAAAATTATTGTAGATATAAAAGATATTAAAGAAAAACTTTCTGGAAATACAGTTATTGTTTCCGCACATATTGGCAATTGGGAACTTCTTGCACAAAGGTTGGTTTTAGAAGGATACAAGATAGCTGCTGTTGTTCGTCCGTTAAGAAACAAATTTGTTGAATATCAAGTTAAAAAAATTAGAGAAAGTTTAGGTGGGAAAGTTTTTTATGCACACCAGTTAAATAAAATAATGAGATGGTTAAAATCTGGTGGTATTGTATATTTGTTGGTAGACCAACATATTGTTGAAGGTTCAGTTCGAGTAGATTTTTTAGGTATCCCAGCATTTACTACGCCAGTGGTTACATTACTTAATAAACGGTTGGGAAGTAAAATTTTACCTATGTTTTGTATTAAAGAAGGAAGAAATTACAAAGTTATAGTTGAAGACTTCTATTTTCCTGTATATGGTGGAAATTTAAAAGAAGATCTCGAATACAATACATTACAGATTAATAAAATTATAGAAAAATATATAAGACAGTATCCTGACCAATGGATGTGGTTTCATAGACGATGGAAGGAAAAATGATAAAGGTTTTGTTATATATTTTGTTACCATTTAGGTTAATTTTGGTGCCTTTGTATTATTCTCTTTTTCATATAATAAAGTTTTTTAATGAAAAAAAACAGAAAAAATTTGATAATATAAAAATTGTTTGTGTTGGAAACCATACTTTAGGTGGGAGTGGAAAAACAACAATAGTATCTTTTCTTGCTGAAGAACTTATAAAAAAAGGTAAAAAAGTAGGTATTGTTATGCGTGGATATAAAAGAAAGAATAAGAAAAAAAAGGTTGTTGTTTTAAAACCTAACGAAAAGGTTGATGTTGATATTGTGAAAGAAGTTGGCGATGAAGCATATATGTTATATTCAAAACTTAACCTACTTATATCTGTTTCTTCACAACGTGTAAAAGCTGTATCTGAACTATTAAACTTTTTGCCTGACATAATTATTTCTGATGATGGATACCAAAATTTTAAATTTTATAAAAATGTTAATATTTTAGTAATAAACATCTACGATTTTGTATACAGAAAACAATTTTTGTTTCCGTTGGGTGAAATAAGAGAACCGTTATCTTCTGCAGTAAAACGTGCTCAATATATCATTTTGAACCACTGCAGAATTGTTAGTAATTTTATACTTGCTGATATTAAAAACAAAATCCAGTCATTAAACAAAGATGTTAAAATTATATCAACAAGTTACAAAATTATAAATTTTGTAAATATATTATCAAAAAAAATGTTTAAACCAAACGAATTTTTGTTATTTTATCCTAACATATCTGTATGTTGTGGTATTGGTAGGCCAGAAATTTTTGTGAGATTGTTAAAAACTGAAGGGTTTGAAATTAAACATCAGATTTTTTATCCAGATCATTATTGGTACAAAATTAAAGATATTAAGAAATTAGCAGAAATGTCATACCCTGTTGTAATGACATATAAAGATGTAGTAAAAATTTATCCTTTGATAAATGAAGCCAAAAAAAAATATTTTGAAAAGATATTTTTTTGTGATATAAAACTTGAAATTAATGACGGAGTTGAACTATGGCAACAATTAATAAATTCCCTGTAGTTTTTTTAGATCGTGACGGCACTATTATAGTAGATAAAATTTTTCTTAACAATCCTGACGAAATAGAATTTTTAGATGGTGTTATTGAAGGGTTAAAAAAACTCTACGATGAAGGTTATAAATTAGTTGTTGTTACAAATCAGTCAGGTATAGCACGAGGTATTGTTCAAATTGAAAATCTTTATGCTATACACAGAAAAATTTCTGAGATTTTGAAACAGTACGGAGTCGAAATTTATAAATATTATTTTTGTCCACATATGCCTGATAGTGGTTGTGAATGTAGAAAACCTAAAACAGGTGCTGTTAAAGAAATTATAGAACAGGTTGATAAAGAAAAATCTTTTGTTGTTGGTGATAAGGATACAGATATAGGTTTTGGTAAAAATCTTGGTGTTAAAACAATTTTGCTTTCCTCAACAGAGGATATTTCTCAATTTCAATGGGAACCAGATTTTGTTGCAAAAAATTTTTCTGAAGCAGTTGATATTATTTTAAAAACAAGGCGTTATAATGGGAAATAAAAAATTTGTATTAATAATTTTTTTAATATGTTCTAACATGTTTTCTAAAGAAATTGATTTTAATGAAGAACAAATAATTAACAAAAATGTCAGATTAAGAAAAATAAATTGCAGTTATAAAACTGAAGTTTTGAACTACAAAATTTTTTGGGAAGTAATACCAGCAGGTATGGCTGAAATGGGTATAGAAATAACAGAAGTTTACAAGCATAAAGTATATCGTATTTACACAAATACGAAGTCAAACAAATCCATTGATTTAATTTATAAAGTAAGAAACAAAACTATCTCATATGTTGACTTTGAAGGATTTTATTCACTAAAATTTATCAAAGATCAAAATGAAGCTGGGTATGTTTCTTATGACGAAGTTTTATTTGACCATGTTGATAATTTTTGGTATTATCTTCCTGACAAAACTACTGGGTATATGCCTTCTTTTGTTCAAGATATAGTTTCTTCGTTATATTGGCTTAGGTTACAAAATATTGAAGTTGGTAAAAAATATATATTTCAAATATGGGTAGGGAAAGTTGTTTATCCAATGATTGTTGATGTTATAAAAACCTGTAAGATCAAAATTTTTGGAAAAGAATATGAATGTTTCAAAGTTGAACCAATGGTTGATATAAAATCTTTTCCTTTATTTAGAGCACAAGGAAGAATGTTTGTTTATATTACTAATGATGAGAGAAAACTTCCTGTGAGGTTAGAAAGCAAAGTTTTTATAGGGAGAGTTTTTGCAGATTTAGAAAGTTATTATATAAAATAGAATTTATGATTAGGTAGTCGCAGGTTTTAGCCTGCGTAATTAATTTTCAACAAAAAGAATCTTATTTTTAATTTTTTCGTCTAAAGTTTCTATAAACGTTATAAAATAGTTATAGTTACCAAAACTTATTTTTTTAGGAGAGGAAAAAATGAAAAAACTAATTATAGTAACAGGTGGTGCAGGATTTATTGGTAGTGGGATTGTATGGAAACTTAACAAAATTGGCGTAGATAACATTCTTGTAGTTGATGAAATAAATAACATAAAATGGAAGAACCTCTTAGGATTAAAATTTGTTGATTATGTTGAGAAAGACGATTTTTTGGACGATATTATAAATGGAAAATATGATAAGTTTGAAATAGACACAATTTTTCATATGGGTGCGTGTTCATCTACTACACATCCTGATGTAAGATGTTATATAAAAAACAATTTTGAATACACAAAAATTTTGTGTAAATATGCAGTGAATAGAAATATAAGGTTTATTTATGCATCTTCTGCTGCAACTTATGGTGATGGTAGCCAAGGATTTTCTGACAACGAAGAAGAATTGGAAAAACTACGACCTTTAAATATGTACGGATATTCAAAACATTTGTTTGATTTATGGGCAAAATATAATGGTGTTCTAACAAAAATCGTTGGATTAAAATACTTTAATGTTTTTGGTCCTAATGAATACCATAAAGCTGACATGCGCAGTTTTGTAGTAAAAGCGTATGAACAAATAAAGTCAACTGGTAAAGTAAGATTGTTTAAATCATATTTGCCAGAATATAAAGATGGGGAACAACTTCGTGATTTTATTTATATAAAAGATGCATTGAATATGACAATGTTTTTTTATACAAACAGAAATTTGGTTGGTATTTACAACATTGGCACAGGGAAACCTCATAGTTTTAACCAGTTAGTAATAACAGTGTTTGAAAGTTTAGGTATAAAACCAAGTATAGAATACGTTGATATGCCACAAGAAATAAAAAATCAGTATCAGTATTATACAAAAGCTGAAATGAAAAAATTGTTTTCTTGCGGTTATAATATACCAATTACAGATTTTAGCTCTGCAATTAGAGAGTACGTCACCAAATATCTATCTCAAAATAAATATTTGTCTGATTATGAGGAATGATAAAGATGAAAAAGTTTTATCTTACAACACCAATCTATTATGTTAACGATGAACCACATATTGGACATTTATACACGACAATTATTGCTGATGTTATATCAAGATATTACAAACTTTTAGGAGTTGATACATTTTTTTTGACAGGGACTGATGAACATGGTGCAAAAATATACGAAGTTGCAAAAAAACATAATACTGAACCAAAGAAATATTGTGATTTTATCGTAGAAAAGTTTAAAACAGTTTGGGAACAATTTAATATAGAATATTCAAACTTTATTAGAACAACAGATAAATTTCATGAAAAAACAGTAAAACTTGTATTACAAAAATTGTATGATAACCATGATATTTATAAAACTTATTATGAAGGACAGTATTGTGTTCAATGTGAACGATTTATATCTGAAGATGAACTTGTTGACGGTGTATGTCCTGATCACCAAACTAAACCTGTGATACATAAAGAAGAGAATTATTTTTTTACACTCTCAAAATATAAAGATTTGATTCTTGATAAAATACAAAATGGTGAACTACAAATTGTCCCAGAAACACGTAAAAATGAAATTTTAGGTAAACTACAGCTTCCAGTCGAAGATATAAGTATTTCAAGGAAAACATTAAAATGGGGTATTCCTCTACCTTTTGATGAACAACAAACAACTTATGTATGGATTGATGCATTGATAAATTATTTATCTGGTATAGATTATTTTAATCTTACAAAACAGAAGGATAATTCTTATTATTGGCCTTGCGATTTACATATTATAGGGAAAGACATTTTATGGTTTCATTCAGTAATTTGGCCTGCTATATTGGTTTCTATGGGTTTACCATTACCCAAAAAAATTTTAGCACATGGTTTCTTCACTATTGAAGGTAAAAAAATGTCAAAAACTTTAGGTAATATAATAAGACCAAAAGAACTACAAGAACTTTTTGGTGTTGATGCAGCACGTGCTTTAGTTATTTCTGCTTTCCCTGTTGATACGGATGGTGATATATCAATTAGTGATATGAAACAAAAGTATAACCAACTTCTTGCTGACAATTTTGGAAATTTAGTTAACAGAACTTTTAGTATGTTAGAAAAGTATTTTAATAACAAAATGAGACTTACTGATATTTCTGAACCTGTTAGAGGGACGATTTTTTCAGCAGTTTCTTTTTACAACGAATGTTTTAAAAAACTTGATATACACAAGGTTTTAGATACTATATTAACAATATCGTCATTTGCAAACAAGTATGTTCAAGCTACACAACCATGGGTGTTGTTCAAAAATAATGAAATGCAAAAACTTAATTCTGTTATTTCAGATCTCCTTTATTGCGTAAAAACAGTTGCGTTATTGTGTAATCCATTGATGCCTAATATATGCAAAAAAATAATTTCTTGTTTTAACGAAGAAGAATTTGTTTCTGAAGATTTTGAGAATCTTGTAAAAAATAATAAAATTTATATTAGAACAACTGAATTTAAAACACCAGAAATTTTGTTTAAAAAGATAAAATGATGAAGATAAACTTTAAAATATGAGGAAACCATCTATTGTTTATAAATATAAAAACAATCTTTATATAAATATAACCAACAGATGTCCAGTGAGATGTTCTTATTGTATAAAATTTCGCTGGAAAAAACTTTTTAGAGGATATTATTTAGGATTAACTAAGGAACCAAGTTTTAAAGAAATACGTGATGCATTAGAAAAAGAAATAAAAACACATCCTAATATTAAAGAAATAGTTTTTTGTGGCTATGGTGAACCGCTAATGAGGTGGAGGTTAGTTAAAAAACTTGCTTTGTGGATTAAAACAAACTATCCTAAAAAGTTTAAAATACGAGTTAACACAGACGGTCTTGCAAATGCATTATACAAAATAAATATATGTAGATATCTCAAAGATGTAATTGATAGTATTTCTGTTTCTTTAAATGCACATAATGAAGATGTTTATTTGAAATTACATAAAACAAAAATAAAAAAACCTTTTGAACAAATTATAAAATTTATTATTCAAGCAAAAAAGTATATCAAAGAAGTTGTTGTTACTACAATAGAACACCCAATGATTGATGTTGATAAGGTAAGGTGCATTGCAAAAAAACTTGCAGTAAAGTTTGTTTTGCGACCATATTTAATAAACTATGAAAAAAAATAGTTATTTTGTTTTTTTAAACAATTTTTTAAAGATGTGTAACCTTAAAAGATAATAGAATACCAATTATTTTTTCTTTGCTTTTTTATTACCTTTAGGTTCTAATACAGAAGGTGAGATAAGAATTTCATCCATGTGTTTGACAGGGACAAGTTTTATTTTTTCTTTAACATATTGTGGCACTTCATCTAAATCTTTTGTGTTCAAATATGGGAAGTAAACAGTTTCTATTCCTTCACGATATGCTGCAATAAGTTTTTCTTTTAACCCACCAACAGGAAGTATCCTTCCTTGCAAGGTTATTTCGCCAGTCATTGCTATGTTAGGTTTTACTCTCCTTTTGGTAACAATTGAAGCAATTGCAGTTGTTATTGCAACACCAGCTGAGGGACCATCCTTAGGTATTGCTCCTTCAGGAATATGAATATGAATATCATATTTTTTGAATATATCAGGATTTATCTTAAGTTTGTCTGATATTGAACGGACATAAGATAACGCTGCATGAGCAGATTCTTGCATCACTTCACCAAGTTTTCCTGTAAGTATAAGTTTACCTGTTCCTTTAAACATTGCAGATTCAATCATCAATGTTTCTCCTCCATATTCTGTCCAAGCAAGACCTACCACTACGCCAATACCATTTTTTGAAATAGTTTCTTTTATAAATTTTGGTGGACCTAAGTATTTAGGAATTGAATCTTTTGTGATAACAATGGGTTTTTTCTCCTCTTTTGAGGATAATGACAATTCTTTTAAAACTTTTCTTATAACATTTGCAATTTCGCGTTCTAAATTTCTTACACCTGCTTCACGAGTGTATTTATCAATAATTTCTTTTATTGCATCGTCAGTAAATTGTATTTCTTTTTCATTTGTACCATGGTTTTTAAGTTCTTTTGGTATCAAATATTTTTTTGCAATTTGTAATTTTTCTTCCCAAGTATAGCCAGAAAAATAAATCACTTCTAACCTATCAAGCAAGGTTGGTGATATAGTATAAGTTGTGTTTGCAGTACAGATAAACATTACATCTGAAAGGTCAAATTCTACATCTAAATAATGGTCTACAAATCGATAGTTTTGTTCTGGGTCTAAAACTTCCAATAATGCCGCGGAAGGGTCGCCACGCCAATCAACTCCCATTTTGTCAATTTCATCAAGTAAAAACACTGGATTTTTAGATTTTGCTTTTCTCATCCATTGAATAATACGTCCCGGCAAAGAACCAATGTATGTTCTTCTATGGCCACGTATTTCTGCTTCGTCACGTACACCTCCTAAAGATACTGAAACAAAGTTTCTATTCAATGCACGTGCAATAGATTTTGCAATAGATGTTTTTCCTACGCCAGGCGGTCCTACAAAACATAAAATAGGACCTTTGATTTTTTTAACTCGTTTAAGTACTGCAAGATATTCAAGGATACGTTCTTTAACTTTTTCAAGACCGTAATGGTCTTCATCTAAAATTTTTTTTGCTCTTTTTATATCAAGAACATCTTTTGTTTTTACACTCCAAGGTAATGAAATTAGCCAATCAAGATATGTCCTTGAAACTGTTGCCTCAGGTGAATACGGCATCATTTTTTCAAGACGAGAAAGTTCTTTTAATGCAGTTTCTTCAACATCTTTTGGCATTTTTGCCTGTTTAATTTTTTCACGGAGTTCATCAATTTCTTTTGCAAAATCATCTTTTTGTCGTAACTCCTTTTGAATTGCTTTCATTTGTTCAGTAAGATAATATTCTTTTTGTGTTTTCTCAATTTGTTGTTTAATACGTGCTTGGAGACGTTCTTCAATTTTTAGTATTTCCTTTTCACTAATTATATGTTTTATAAGAGTTTCTAATCGTTGACGGAGATCAACAAGTTCTAACAAATGTTGTTTATCTTGTATTTTAAGATTTAGATAAGTTGCAACAGTATCTGCAAACTTAGAAGGGTCCTCTATATTTTGTGCAGACAAAAGTATTTCTACAGGAAGTTTGCGATTTATTTTTACATATTCTTCAAATTCAGTTTTTGCTTGACGAAACATAGCTTCTATTTCTATATCATATTGTTGTTGTGGTTGTAAGATTTCATATTCTACTTCAATATATCCTTTCTCTGAATATCTATAACTTAAAATTTTTACTCTATGTAATCCTTCTATAAGGATTTTTAATGAACCATCAGGAGAAGTAATTGCTCTAAGAATTTTTGCTAAACAACCAATGTGGTATATATCTTCAAATTTTGGTTGTTCTATATTAGGTTTTTTTTGACAACTTACTACAATTAACTTCTCTTGTGTAGATAAAGAATATTCTGCAGCAGAAATAGAAATTTTTCTACCTAAATTAAGAGGTATAACTGTTGCAGGAAAAACAACAGTATCTCTTAATGGTATAAATGGCAGTATATTTTGTATAGAACCATTTTGTTGTTGTGTCATAACTTTTATGCAATTTTTGATTTATATATATAAATAGGTTTTATTTTACCCTGAACAACCTCTTTGTTAATTATGCATTTGGATACATTTTTATTTTCTGCAAGTTCGTAAAACTCGTTAAGTAAAATTGTCTCAAGTATAGTTTTTAGACCGCGTGCACCAGTACAACGTTGTTTTGCTTGATGTGCAATTTCTGAGATAGCATCGTCAGTAAATTCAAGTTCTATACCTTCAAGTTCAAAAAGTTTCTTGTATTGTTTTATTAACGCATTTTTAGGTTTTGTTAGCACATCTTTAAGTTCTTGTTCAGTAAGTTCATGAGTATATGCTATAACTGGCAACCTGCCAACAAGTTCTGGTATCAAACCATATTTTATTAAATCCTGTGGTTGAATATGTTTATACCATTCTTCAGAAAGTTTATTTTTTTCTTTTTCTGTTAAAAAACCGATAGATTTTTTATTAAGCCGTTCTTCAACAATCTTTTGTAATCCTTCGAAAGCACCTCCACAAATAAAAAGTATATTCTTTGTATTAATAGGGATGAATTCTTGATACGGATGTTTTCTACCACCTTGTGGTGGAACATTTGCAATAGTTCCTTCTAAAATTTTCAACAGTGCTTGTTGTACACCTTCACCTGAAACATCTCGTGTTATTGATGGTGAATCACTTTTTCTTGAAAGTTTGTCAATTTCGTCAATATACACGATACCGTGTTCTGCAGAAGGTATATCATAATTTGCTGATTGCAAAAGTCGTAAAAGAATGTTTTCTACATCTTCCCCAACATAGCCAGCTTCAGTATAAACTGTTGCATCAACTATTGCAAAAGGTACATTCAAAATTTTTGCTAATGTTTCAGCAAGAAGTGTCTTACCATTACCTGTAGGACCTATTATAAGGATATTAGATTTTTGTATTTCAATATCTTCTTCTTTTAAAAAGAATACACGTTTATAATGGTTATAAACTGCTACTGAAAGAATTTTTTTTGCTTCTTCTTGTCCAATTACATAATCATCAAGAAATGCTTTAATTTTTTTTGGTGTTGGCAGAAAATCCTTTTTATAATGATTATGAGTTTTTTTTAATCTTTTAAGCAATTCATATAAAAAGTTTATACAATTTTCACATATATAGAAATCTTCTTTACCAACAAATTTTATATCTTGATTTGTTTGGTTTAATTGTTTTTTACATAAACCACAAAGGATATTTTCTTTCATCATTTTAAAAACTTATTTTATAAGTTTTCTACTACTAATTACTTCATCTATTATGCCGTATCTTTTTGCTTCTTCAGCAGACATATAAAAATTACGTTCTGTATCTTGTCTTATCCGTTCTATAGGTTGTCCTGTATGTTTTGCAAGTATCTCAATAAGTTTTTCTTTTGTATATAAAAGTTCTTTTGTCTCGATATCAATATCTGTTACAGTACCTGATAAACCTTCACCATAAACTGCTGGTTGATGTATCATAATTCTTGCGTGTGGTAATGCATAACGTTTCCCTTTTGTTCCTGCTGCAAGTAATAATGCTCCAAAACTCATCGCCATACCTATACATACTGTTGTAATTGGACAACTGATATACTGCATTGTGTCATATACAGCAAGTCCTGCTGTGACCATCCCACCAGGGGAGTTTATGTATAAATAAATATCTTTGTTTGGATCCTCACTTTCAAGATATAAAAGTTGTGCTATTACAAGGTCTGCAATATCAGTAGTTATTGCACCACCATATCCACCTACAAAAATTATTCTGTCTTTTAATAATCGTGAGAAAATGTCATATCCTACTGCTGCACCTTGGTTCCACCGTTCTATAATTGTAGGAACTATTGCAGGCATATAGATCCTGTCCTCCTTGTGAGGTTAAAAATTTTGTAATCTTGTTCACTTATTCACTTGTTTGTTATCTCAACTTCTTTAATCTTTGCGTTTGAGATTATTAACTCAAAAATTTTGTCTTCTAATATATTAGATGCAATAAGGTTAAAATTCTTTTCAAAATACTCATTAACTTCTTTTTCTCTACCTGGATACATGCTTAAAAGTTTTCCACGTTCTTTTTCAATAAGTTCTTGTGTGAGTTGTATATTTTCTGTTTCTAAAATTTTTTTAAGTATATATTTTAGTCGAACTTCATCTTCAGATTTTTTCTTTAATTGTTTTTGTTGGTTTTCATTAAGTTCAAACTTTTTGGTATATCCATATTCTTTTTTTAGTGATTCAACAAGTTCGTTATATCGTTGTTCAACTTCGCTTTCAGGAACAACAAAATTGTGTTCTTTTAACAAAATCTCATAAATTTGGTTTTTAAGTTTTTGTTTTGTTTCTTTATCAAACTCTTCCTGAAGATGTTGTTTTATAGCAGAAAGTAAATCATCAACATCTTTATACCCTAAATCTTTTGCAAATTCAGTGTTGAGCTGTGGCAGTTGTTTTTCTTTAATTTCTACAAGTTCTACTTCCATTAAAGCTTGTTTCCCCATAAGCTCTGTATTAGGAATATTAACTGGAAATTCTACTTGGATAGTTTTTTTATCATTCCGAGCCATTCCAACAAGACCTTCTTTTAACCCTTTTGGCAATGTGTCTAGTGAAAGATTTATTAACACATTTTTACCTTCATAATTTTTTAGTTCTTTGCCATCAATAAAAATTTTGTAGTTTATGATACAGAAAATATTGCTTGTAGATGTGATATCTTGTGGTTCAATTTTTTCTTTTGTTGATGGGATAAGTTTTGCATTATGTTCTTTAAGTTGTTGAATCGTTTTATCAATATCTGTTTGAGAAACCTTTTTAATTTCTTTAACAAGTTTCAGTCCTTTATACGATTTCAGCTTTACTTCAGGTTCTACTTCAAGTTCTATCTCAAATACACAATCATTATTTTGTGTAAAATTAAAAGATAGAATTTTTATAGTTTCTGGAATATAATTTATTTTATTTTCATTAAAAACCTGAGGCAGTATTTCTTGAAGAATTTTTTTTGTTAACCGTTCTTTTATAAGCTCGGGAAATTGTTTGTTTATTAGTTCGATAGGTACAAATCCTTTTCTGAAACCTGGTATCTGTATTTCTTTTTGTAATTCTATACAACAATTATGACGAAGTTGTTCTACAAGTTGGTTCTCAACAGCAATTTTAAGTTTTAACTTACAACCAGAAAGTTTTGTGATTTCTGTATTGATGTGTTTCATAATTTTGTTATATAAAATTTAATTTTTTTTGTCAACAAAAATTTAATTTTGAAACAGTTATTATATACTACAAGTTGAAACTATAAAAAAATTTTTGTGAAAAAACTTTTCGATAGAAAAATTGTGAGGTATCTTTATGATATGGAACGACATTTTGTCAATTTTTAGATTTTAGAAAAACGAATTAAAAATTTTTTTTCTATTTGCCGCGGGAGGGATTTGAACCCTCACTCCTTACGGAACACGGTCCTAAGCCGTGAGCGTCTGCCAATTCCGCCACCGCGGCTTTGGTTTATTATTTATACAAATTATACAAACTTTTATTTTTTATTTCAACTGATTTATTTTTATTTCGCCTGAATAATTTAAAAAATTTTTTAATTATATTGACTTTTAAGTAAGAATTTGATAAAGAATAACAAAAATAATAAAATAATATAAAAATTTGGTAAAAATTAAAAAGATGAGGTGAACCTTTATGTTAAAACAAATTGAAATATATGGCTTTAAATCTTTTGCAGAAAAAGTAGTATTAAATTTTGATGATCAAATAACAGGTATTGTAGGACCGAATGGCACAGGTAAATCTAACATTGTTGATGCAATAAAATGGTGTTTAGGAGAACAGTCCTTAAAAGAAATAAGATCAAAAAATGTTTTTGATGTAATTTTTGCTGGTTCTCAAAGTAAACCACCATTAAACTTTTGTGAAGTAACAATTGTTTTTGACAATTCTAAAGGTATTTTCCCGATAGATTATAATGAAGTTGCTATAACAAGAAAACTTTATCGTTCTGGTGAAACAGAGTATTTTATAAATCGCTCTCCTTGTAGATTAAAAGATATAAAAGAACTTATTTTAGACACAGGCCTTTCTTCAGATGGATACAGTATTATTCCGCAAGGTAAGGTAGAATTTGTTGTTTCAGCAAAACCAGAAGAACGTAGGTTACTTTTTGAAGAAGCAGCTGGTATTGCGAAATATAAAGTTAAACGAGAAGAAACTCTGAGAAAACTTGAACGTGTAAAATTAGACATGGCACGTGTGGATGACATCCTTGCGTATTTAAAAGAACAAATGTCTTCTTTAGAATCAGCTGTTAAAAAAGCAAAGAATTATCAAAAATATCAACAAGAACTACAGATGTTAGAATGTGCAAACGCAGTAGCCCAAATTAACAATATAAACAACCAACTTAAAGAGTTAGAACAAACCTATCTTTTATTATCACAGCAGTATTCTGAATTATGTTCTCATATTTCGCAAGAAGAATCGTTTATGTCTCAGCTTAAACTTGAGATAGGAGAAATTGAAAAAGAATTTTTAAAACTTAAAGATGAAGATGCTACTGTTGAAAAAAAGATTTCTGTTGCCACACAAAGATTAGAATCTATAAAACAACAAATACAAAATTGTGAAGATAATATTATAAAATTGCAACAAGAAGTTGAAGAATTAGAAAACAAAACTGTTCAATACAACAATGAACTGGAGCATCTTTTACAAAACGAACAAGAAGTTTTATCAAAACTAAATAGTTATAAACAACAAAATGCTTCTTATCGAGAAGAATATGAAACATATAAATTACAAATATCTAAATTACAAGAAGTTGTGTTAGAAAAAAACAAAAATGTTTCAGAACTTGCATATCAAAAAGTTAAAATTAGGAATGAAATTTTGACATTAACACGTGACCTTCAAAAATATAATATAGATGCTGGTTCTCTTAATAAAGAACTACAAACAAATAAAAACACGATCATTTTATCAAAAGAAGAGCTACAACGAATTGAGCAACAAATACAATTGTTACAACAAAGAAAAGAAGATATCAAAAACAAACTTGAGTTAGTGCAAAACAAACTTAGCGATATTGAACAACAATTGCAACAAAAACAAAATGATTATGATTCTTTAAACAAAGAATTTTATCAGATAACCTCAAAACTTGATACCATATCAACAACACATGGTTATAGTTATAACTTACAAAAATTTTTGTCTTTGTTAGAAAATAAAGGTTTTGCACAGAAGTGCATTCCTTTAAGTTCTATTATAAAGATCAACCCACAGTATTATTCTTTAGTTAGTACATATTTAGGTAACAAACTTTTTTGGTTAATAGTAGAAACTGAATCTGATGCAAAAGAAGCAATTAAGTTGTTAACAGAGAATAATTTAGGGTTTGCAACTTTTGTAGTAAAAACTAATATTGATGAAGTACAGCTTCCACAACAGATTGATGTTTCTATCGCAAATATGTTAGAATTTGATCCGTATTGGGAAAAAGTAATAAAATTTGTCTTTTCTGATTTAATATATCAGGATTGTATGTTAAGAACAAAAGTATTACTTCATGGTGGTAACACATCTGACCATATGCAAGAAGAAGATGTTTTTTTACTTCAACAGAAAGCAAACGAGTTGTCAAAAAATTTAAAAAATTTATCTGATGAAATACAATTTTTGTCTCAACAGCTAAACGATTCTATTACACAAAAAATTTCTTTTGAAAAAGAACTTGTAACTATTGAAACACAACTTCAACAACTGTATTCTTCCAAAAAAGAAAAAGAAGAAAATATATTATCATTAGAAGAACTTATTAATGTTTTGGAATCAAATTTGGAACAGTCAAATAAAGAACTTGAAAGTTTACATAGACAAATTGCTGAACTTAATGATAGAATAAAAACTTTTGATATAGAAGAAAAGAAGTTGAGAGAAGAAATTGAGCAGTATATGGCAGAAATTTCAAAATTGCAATCAAACAAAGTTTTTGAAGAGTACGTTAGGGTTAATTCAGAATATGCAAAACTTCAACAACAATATGATAATCTGATAAAAGATATTGAAGCAAAAAGAGAGATGATTTCTTTTATTGTGCACAAAACAAACTCTTTATCGTTAGAAATTGAGGAACAAAACAAATTAAAACAACAATTAGAGACACAACTTTTAGAAGAAGAAAAACATCTTTTAGAATTACTGAAAGAAAAAGAAGAAATTTCTAAACAGCTATCAAAAGTAGTAGATGAGTTAGAAAATAAAAGGTTAACATTGTCTGACAAAGAACAACAGATAAAGATCTTGCTTCAGCAAAAAGAAGAACTACAACAACAATTAAACAAAATTGAGTTAGAAAAAAATACTTTAATAAATAACAAAACAAGTTATATAAACTTTTTACAAGAAAAATACTCACTTTCTTTTGAAGAAGCAGCACAGTTATATGGTAATATACAAGAAGTTGACATACAGATGATAGAAAAGTTAAAAAAGCGGTTAGAATCAATGGGTGCTATAAATTTTGCAGCACCTGAAGAATATGCACAACTTGAAGAAAAATATAACCATCTTATAACACAACAACAGGATTTGCTTAAAGCGCACCAAGATTTGTTACAAGTTATTTCAAACATAAATCAGCAAATCAGTGAAAACTTTAAACAAACATTTTTGTTAGTAAAAGAAAACTTTAAAAAATTATGTGATATATTGTTTGAAGGTGGTAAAGCAGATTTAATACTGACAAACGAAGATAATATATTGGATTCTGGTATAGAAATAATAGTTCAGCCACGAGGAAAAAAATTACAAAATATAAATTTGCTATCGGGTGGAGAAAAATCATTAGTAGCGTTTGCATTACTTTTTGCATTTTTTATGGTAAAACCTTCCCCGGTATGTATTTTAGATGAAGCTGATGCACAACTTGATGAAACCAATGTGGTAAGATTTATGAAATTGTTGAAAGAATTTTCTACGCAGACAAAGTTTATTGTGATCACTCATAATACACGTACAATGGAATTTATAAATACATTATATGGTGTTACAATGGAAGAATTAGGTGTATCAAAAGTTATATCGTTAAAGTTGCGTGAAGCAGAAGTTGTTATTTAATAATGAATGTATGTATTTAAATTAAATGATATAAAAATAACATTTGCTAATATATCTGAAATTATCGACTTAATTAAAACTTTCTTATCTACAGAAAAAAATCCTTGTCAAATAATTACCCTTAATTCTCTTATTTATCTTCAGTCAAAAATTTGTTATCTTAGTAAAAAAGCGTTAAGGGAAGCTAAACTTGTACTTTGTGATTCATTTGGAGTTGCATTATGTTGTAGTATTTTTTCAGGAAGGTTTTTAAAACATCAACCTGGGATTGAACTTATAGAACATATTTGTTTATTAGCAAAACAAAACAGGTATAAAATATATCTATTTGGTGCAAAAGAAGAAGTTGTTTCTGTTGCTGCAGAAAAACTTAAAAAAAAGTTTTCAGTTGATATTGTTGGATATCATCATGGATATATTTTCTTGGGTGGGGAAGATTTGTCAGAAGAAATAATTGAGGATATTAATAAGAGGAATGTTGATATTTTATTAGTTGGTTTACCTACAGAACTACAAGAAGGTTGGATTAAAGAACACATTGACAAACTTAATTGCAAGATTGTAATGGGCATAGGTGGAAGTTTTGATATTATAAGCGGTAGGTTAAAACGTGCACCAAAATTATTTCGGGTTTTAGGTTTAGAATGGTATTTTAGAATGTTGCAGGAACCATGGCGAATTAAAAGAATTTTAAAATTACCTTTAGCGTTAGCAATTTTGTTTTTTGATTGTTTAGAGAATTTTATGTTGGGTAGGCAGAAAATTTTAAATGAGTAGATTAATAATAAGTAAATGTGAAGAATATCAATGGAAAAAAATTTATGATATAATTTCGGACCAACTTAATGTTTTAAATATATTTGATAAAGTTAAAAATAAGAAGGTCTTACTTAAACCAAACTTGTTAGGAGCACATACACCTCAACAAGCAGTAACTACACACCCTGAATTCCTTTATGCTGTTATAAAATTATTTAAAGAAAAAAATAATGAAATCATTGTTGGTGATAGTCCTTCAATAACAAATTTTGACGAAGTTGTTGCTAAGACAGGTATTAAAAAAGTTTGTGATGAAGAAAAAGTTAGACTTGTTAACCTCTCAACATATCCTGTAACAGAATTTAAGTTTACAAAGTTTGGTTGTAAAAAACTTATTGTATCAAAAATTATTACTGAAGTGGACTTTGTAATAAACCTACCTAAATTAAAAACACATTCATTGACAATACTTACCTGTGGGATAAAAAATATGTATGGTATAGTGCCAGCAATGACAAAATCGTTGTACCACAAGTATGCTCCACATCCACAAGATTTTATAGAAATTTTGTATGCTGTATATTCTTATAGGCCACCTGACTTAACTATAGTAGATGGTATTATAGGTATGGATGGTGAAGGACCCGTTGGTGGAAATGTTAAAAAATTTGGTTTAATTTTAACTTCTGAAGATGCAACAACAGTTGACTATTTTATATTAAAAAATTTGTTTGGTTTATCTACTTCTTCGTTATATAGATATTTAAACAAACCTTCTGAAATTATTTTTTTGGGAACATCTGAAGAAGAAATAAAAAGTATAAAAGTTATTTTGCCACAAACTAGTTTGTTTATAAATTATTTTCCAAAAATTGTTGTTGATGTTATAAAACCGTTAGTATGGTTTAGACCAAAAATTGTACAAAAATTATGTAAACAATGTGGCAAATGTTATCAAATATGTCCACAAAAGACTATTAAAAAAGTTGGTAATAGATATTTTATAAATTATGACAATTGTATAACTTGTTTTTGTTGTTCAGAAACTTGTCCATATAAAGCTATAAAAATTGAGAAAAGTCTTTTATATAAAATTTTTCTTATTCTTAAAAAAGTTTTAAAGTTTTTAACAAAATGAATTTTAATATTCCAAAAAATTTAGATGAAGCAATTAGTTTACAAAAAGAATTTGCAAAAAAGGTTGTTGTCAAAGATGTGATAAAAAAAATCACTTATGTTAGTGGTATTGATGTACATTATAGAGATGAAAAAATAATTTTAGGATATGTTGTTTTATTGTATTCTTCAGGAGAAGTTGTTGATAAAAAAATTAAAGTTTTTACACATAAGGTTAGTTTTCCGTACATCCCAGAATTTTTATGTTTTTCAGAAGGGCCGTATATCATAAAATTTATTTCTGCACTTAATTGGTTACCAGATGTTTTTATTTTAGATGGGCATGGTATCGCACATCCAAGACAACTTGGTCTTGCAAGTTATGTAGGTGTTATGCTTGATATACCGACAATAGGATGTGCAAAAAAAATTCTTTATGGAAAATATACTGGTAAACTTGGTACCAAAAAAGGTAGTTATGTTGATATAATTGATGAAAATACAAATGAAGTTATCGGTTGTGCATTAAGAACAAAAGATAATGTAAAAGAAGTTATAGTTTCTGTTGGACATAAAGTTTCTTTAGATACAGCAAAAAATATTGTGTTAACTTTATCAAAATATAGAATCCCTCAGCCAATAAGGTTAGCACATAGTTTAGCTAAAAATTATTCTATTTATGCTGAATAATGTTTTTTTAGATAAACAAGTAAGATAGAAATATCTGCAGGTGTGACCCCTGATATACGTGATGCTTGTCCTATAGTTTTTGGTTTTATTTGTGAAAGTTTTATTTGTGCTTCTTTTAGTAACCCAGGAATTTTTGTATAGTCGATATCTTCAGGGATTTGTTTATTTTCAAATTTTTTAAGTTGAGCAATTTGTTGTAATTGTTTTTCAATATATGGTTCATATTTTATTTGTATCTTTGCTTCATTAATTATGTTTTTTGTGTTCCAAGATATATCTGTTTCTAATTTAAATTCTTTTAATTCATTTTCATCAAGGTTCACATCTTTTGATTGTATAATTAAATCAGCAAGTGTTGTTGTACCAGAAATTCTTTTTGTTTTTAAATATTCTATTAACTTATTAATTTTTTCTTTATATTCTTGAAAAATTTTATAATAATTCTCATCAATAAGACCATATTTATATCCATATTCTAACAATCGTAAATCAGCATTGTCAGTTCTTAAAAGCAATCTGTATTCAGCACGTGAAGTAAACATTCTGTATGGATCTAAGACGCCTTTTGTTACCAAATCATCAATTAAGACACCAATATATGCTTCATGTCGACCTAATATCAAAGGTTCCAAACCACGAAGTTTTGCAATTACATTAATTCCTGCGACAATACCTTGTCCTGCTGCTTCTTCATAACCAGTAGTACCGTTGATCTGTCCAGCAAAAAATAGTCCTTCAACAAGTTTTGTCTCAAGTGTAGGATAAAGTTGTGTTGGTGGACAAAAGTCATATTCTATTGCATACCCATATCGTGTAATTTTTGCATGTTCAAGACCTGCAATTGAATGAACTATTTGTTCTTGTACATCTTCTGGTAAACTTGAAGAAATACCATTGAGATACAGCTCTGTGGTATATATTCCTTCGGGTTCTAAAAACACTTGATGTCGTGGTTTATCTTTAAATTTTACAACCTTATCTTCAATAGATGGACAATATCTCGGTCCTATACTTTTTATTCTTCCAGTATATAAAGGAGAACGGTCTAAATTGTCAAGTATAATTTTATGTGTTTGTTCATTAGTATAAGTAATGTAACAGTTCAACAATTTTTGGTATGGAAATTTTGATAATGGTGTAAAATGAGAAAATGGTAAAGGATTTTCGTCTGAAGGTTGAAGCTCTAATTTTGAATAGTCAACTGATTTACCATCAATTCGGGGTGGTGTCCCAGTTTTTAACCGTTTAACTTCAAAATTTAATTCTTTTAACGATTCGGATAAACTTGATGGAAATTCAGAATATCTACCAGCAGGAAAGCTTTTTAGACCAATATGAATTAACCCATTTAAAAAAGTTCCTGTTGCTACTATAACATAGTCGGATTTATATATATTTTCATGTTTTGTTAATACACCACAAACTTTTTTGTCATCAGTTAAAATTTTAGTTACTTCTTCTTGTTTAATTAAAAGATATTTTTGTTGTTCCAATTCTTGTTTCATTGTTATACGATACAAAGTTCTGTCACATTGAGCCCTTGGTGACCATACTGCAGGTCCTTTTGATGTGTTTAACATTTTAAAATGTATTGCTGTTTTATCAGTAACTTTTGCCATTATACCGCCCAGTGCATCTATCTCTCTTACAATTTGTCCTTTTGCAACACCGCCTATCGCAGGGTTGCATGACATTTGACCAATTGTATCAAGTGACATTGTTAAAAGTAATGTTTTAAGGCCAGCTTTTGAACAAACATATGCTGCTTCACAACCTGCATGTCCACCACCAATTACTATTACATCAAACTTTTCTGGATAAGTATACATAAAAGTTTTTTTCTCCCTAACAAAGCATGTGGTTATTAAAATATATAAAATTTTGAATGTATAAAACAAGTTGTCGTGTTTGTATTGATAATATAATAAAAATGTTGTATATAACAAAAATTATATGGAACGATATTATTCTTTTAATACATATTTGAGGAAAATTTTTAAAGAACGTGTACACAAAATAAGTATAAATGCTGGATTTAGATGTCCAAACCTTGACGGTACAAAAAGCCTCACAGGATGTATTTTTTGTAATAATGATGCGTTCTCACAAAAGTATGACAAAAACTTATCTCAAATTGAAAATGTAAGAAAACAGATTTTTGATACAATACAATTTTTTTTGTCAAGTAAAAGATTTAAAAATATAAAAAAGTTTATTGCATATTTTCAGTCGTATTCAAACACATATGCTGACCTTGAATCATTAAAAAATGTTTTTGATATAGTAAAAGAGTTTCCTCAGATTGTTGGTATCTCAGTATCAACACGGCCTGATTGTATTGATATTGAAAAACTTAAGTTAATAAATTCTTATTCAGATAGATATCTTATATGGATAGAATATGGGATGCAAACATCTGATGATAAACTATTAAAATGGTTAAATCGGAATCATACATATGAAGATTTTGTGTCGGCAGTAGAACTTACAAAAAAGTTTGACAAAATTAATATAGCAGCACACTTAATAATTGGTTTACCACAACAGGATGTAATAAAAGATGCAAAAGAAGTCACAAAATTAGGGTTGAACGGAGTAAAACTTCATAATCTTCATGTGTTAAAAAATACTTTACTTGAACAGCTTTATTATCAAAACAAAGTTAAAATTTTAGATATTGATGAATATGTGGATGCTGTCTGTAAATTTTTAGAACATATTCCTAACGATGTTGTGATATTGAGGTTAGTTTCTTCTGCAAAAAAAGAGTTGCTTGTTGCACCTCAATGGATGAATAATAAGAATAACTTAATTAAAATGCTACAAGAAAAGTTAGAGTTGTTGGATAGTTACCAAGGTAAATATTGTGAAAAAAAATTTTGTTTTCTTTAATACAAGATAAGTTTCACAGGTTGTTAGAAATTATCAGCAGAAAATTTTTTTATTTTACAAGGAGGGTAAATTATGCCACTAACAGGACTTGAGATTTATAAACTTCTGCCTAAAACAAATTGTAAAGAATGTGGATTTCCAACATGTTTAGCATTTGCGATGGCACTTGCTGCAAAAAAAGTTTCGTTAGAAAATTGTCCTTATGTATCAGAAGAAACAAAAAAGATTTTAGCAGAAGCTGCTGAACCGCCAATAAGAACAATAACTGTTGCTGAAAAATACAAAATTGGTGGAGAAACAGTGTTGTTTCGTCATGAGAAGACTTTTTATAATCCATGTTTACTTGGTGTATTAATTAAAGATACCTTTAGTGATGATATAATTTCTGATCGTATAAAAAAATTTAAAAATTTACATTTTGATCGTGTTGGAAAAAAGTTTAAAACAGAACTTTTGTTAATTAAGTCAGAACAAGATAATATTGAACGTATAAAAAATATTGTCTTACAAGTTGATACAGAGACTGTGTTAGGTTTAATATCAAGAAATGTTTCTGTTGTTGAAGAAGTATTAAAGATAAAAAAATTACATTTGATTGGTATTGTGGATAATAATTCTTCAGAACTTGAAAAGTTTGTTAATATTGCAAAACAGAACAATATTCCATTAATTGTAGGTGGTGAAAATTTACAAGAAATAGTTTCTTTAGTTAACACAATAGTACAAAATTTTGCTTACAGAGAACTTGTGCTTAACCTTCCAATAAAAAATTATGTTCAACTTACAGAAGATTTGACTCAAGTGCGAAGATTAGCTTTGAAAAAAAATTTTCGTCCATTAGGATATCCTGTCTCTGTAATAATAGAATCTGAGGATATTACAACAACACTTTCATATGCGTCTTTAGCAATACTTAAATATGGTAGTATAGTAGTAGTAAACAATGTAGAACCTGAAGTTCATCTACCACTTATAACTTTAAGATTAAACATTTATACTGATCCGCAGAAACCTGTCACTGTTGAACCAAAACTTTACAAAATTGGTGGTGAACCAACAGAAAATTCGCCGTTATTAGTAACTACAAACTTTTCTTTAACTTATTACTCAGTAGAACCTGAGATATTAAATTCAAAGATACCATCCTGGCTTTTAATAATTGACACTGATGGCCTTTCAGTGCTTACTGCATGGGCTGCAGAAAAGTTTACTGCTGAAAAAGTTGCTGAAGCGATTAAAAAGGAAAATGTTGAAGAATATGTTAAACATAAAAAAATTATTATTCCGGGATATGTTGCGGTTATGAGTGGAAAACTTAACGATTTGTTACCTGATTGGGAAGTAATTGTTGGTCCTAAAGAAGCTTCTGGGATACCAAAATTTTTAAAATCTATGTTTGGTTAATAAATTGTGGTAAGTGGAAACACTCTCGTTTAAACATAAATCAAGGAATTTTTTAATAATCTATTCATTATGAATAACGAATTTGTTAAACTAAAAATTTTGCCGTATAATAAAGAAATTGCAGCAGAGAAAAATAAGAGTTTGTTACAAACATTAATTTCTGCTGGTGTTAACATTTATGCATCTTGTGGTGGTAGAGGAACCTGTGGTAAATGTAAAATAAAAATTTTGTCTGGTGAGTATACTACAGAAACTTCGCAATTTATCTCAGAAAAAGAAAAACAGCAAGGTGTTGTTCTTGCATGTAAAACATTTCCTGTCAGCGATATTGTAGTTGAACTATTTAGTCAGCTTGACCTTATTGATGAAATACAAAAACATAGTTTTTTACAAAATCAGTTTTTTAAAAAAAATTTAAAAGAAGAAATAGAAAAAAATTTTAGTATCTCACCGTTAATAAAACTTTGTCATTTAACCTTACCAAAACCGTCTATTGATGACAATATTGCTGATGTTGACCGCATAATAAATTATATTTCACAAAATGAAAGAATGAATGTTTTAGTTGATAATTTAAAATTAATGTTTGAATTGCCAGAGATGTTAAGAAATAACAATTGGAATGTTGATACAGTGATAAACGAAAAATTTTGTGGTAATGAAGAAAATCCGATATTTAACATCAGTTGTGTTTCGCCAAAAATTGATAAGTTGTATGCAATAGCAGTTGATATTGGAACAACAACTGTTGTTGTTTCATTAATTGACATATTAAATTTAGAGATTTTAGGTGTATATTCTATGCTCAACCAACAAATGGTGTATGGTTCAGATGTGATTACAAGGATTATCCATTCTGAGAATGAAGGTGGGCTTAAAGAATTAAACCAAAAAATTATTTATACTATTAATGAACTTATAGATTTAGCAACAAAAAATGCTAATGTTCAACTAAAGGATATTTATGCAGCAGTAGTATCTGGTAATACTACTATGATACATTTTTTCTTAAACTTACCTGCAAAATATATACGTAGAGAACCTTACATTCCTGTAGTAAATAAAATTTGTGATATTGATGCAACAGAAGTAGGACTTATGATGAATCCACAAGGAAAAGTTTATTGTTTACCATTAGTTGCTTCGTATATTGGTGGTGATATTGTAGGTGGGGTAGTTGCATGTGGGATAGATGAATCTGAGGATTTATCGGTGCTACTTGATTTAGGAACAAATGGTGAGATAGTTGTTGGGAACAAAGATTTTTTAGTTTCAGCAGCATGTTCTTGTGGTCCTGCGTTTGAAGGTATTGGTATTGCTTGTGGTATGGTAGCTACAGTTGGTGCAATAGAAGATATAGAAATAAAAGATAATGAAGTTAAATACAAAGTTATTGGTGATACAAAACCTATTGGCATTTGTGGGTCAGGATTGATTGACATCCCAGCTGAACTTTATAAAGCTGGTATTATTGACAGAGCAGGGAAATTTATAAAAGATAACAAAAATTTTAAAGATAGAATTAGAGAGAACGACAATGGCGAACTTGAATTTGTCATAGTTGAAAAAAAATTTACTGCTAACAACCAAGACATTGTAATTACAGAAAGTGATATTGATAACATTTTGAGGTCAAAAGGAGCAATTTTTCACGGTTTGTTCACCTTGTTAAAGTATTTAAGTTTAAGTTTGGAGGATATTAAAAAAATTTATGTTTCAGGCGGTTTTGGTAGTTTTATTGATATAAAAAAAGCACAGGTTTTGGGGTTGTTTCCAGATATTGAGCAAGATAAATTTATTATTTCAGGGAATACATCGTTGTTAGGTGCAATTTTGTTTTTATTATCTGCACAAGTAAGAAAACGGGTATATAAAGTACAACAAAAAATGACTTATGTTGACCTATCAAGTTTACCAATTTATATGAACGAGTATACTTCAACTTTGTTTATCCCACATACAGATTTGTCTTTGTTTCCAAACAT
>CAZFSG010000009.1:0-35165 GCA_964521665.1 uncultured Elusimicrobia bacterium | reverse complement strand
TAATAGATTATACACAAAATATAGAACTTGTGAATAATCTATGCAATTTGTTGAACATTGAAGATGTTACAAGCATCTTTGACCAAAATTCAGCAGAATTGCAACAAAGTATTTTAATTGTTTTAGGACAAGATTTTTTAGAAAAAAATAAAAAAATAAAGTTTGATTTTTAAAACATGTAATTACTTGTATTTAAAATTTTTATTAAATATTGACAAATGTTTTAAAAATTATATAAATTTAATGTTGGAATTATAATTACAGTATTGATTAAAGGAAAATAGGGTTAACAAAAAGTAAAAAAGTATAATTTAGATAAAAACTTGCCAAACTTATTGAGACCAAATAATTTATGAAAAAACTTAAACTTTATATCACAATTTTTTTGTTTTTAGCAAAAACTATCTACGCAGCAAATTTTCCTTTTCCTCAGGCAAGAAATTATCCTAATGGAATAAAACCTAATAATGTCTCTCAAGACTCAATGAACCAAACAGTACTTAATGCTTTTAACAGTTGGAAAAATGCATATCTTACTCAAGACGGTACTCCTCAATCTGGTATGTGGCGTGTTAAAAGACCATCTGATGGCAATGATACAGTTTCAGAAGGTATTGGATATGGTATGTTAATAACTGTTTTGATGACAGATGCAAACGATTCTACAAAACCATACTTTGACGGATTGTTTAGATATTATAATTACTACAAAGATTCTCGTGGTTTAATGCATTGGCATATAGATGCTAATGGAAATGTAATTGGACAAAATGCAGCAACTGATGCTGATGAAGATGTTGCATTAGCATTACTTTTTGCACATAAACAATGGGGTAGTGGTGGTAATATCAATTATCTTCAAGAAGCAATAAATGTAATAAATGCTTTATATACTCATTGTGTGGAACCAGGGACTTACGTGTTGAAACCAGGTGATGCTTGGGGTGGGTCAAATGTTACAAATCCCAGTTATTTTGCTCCTGCATTCTACAGAATTTTTGCAAATGCTACTGGGAATAATGGTTGGCTGTCAGTAGTTAATAAATGTTATGATATCACAAATTATTTTTACAATAATTATAATACAGGATTAGTTCCTGATTGGTGTCAAGCATCAGGTCAGCAAGCAAGTGGATATTCTTATGA
The DNA here is from genome assembly GCA_964521665.1 of uncultured Elusimicrobia bacterium. Lineage (GTDB taxonomy): Bacteria > Elusimicrobiota > Endomicrobiia > DTEH01 > DTEH01 > JANXDG01. The sequence goes on along the minus strand of CAZFSG010000009.1, from coordinate 34,019 downwards.
TTATAAATATGATGCATGTAGATTTCCTTGGAGGTATAGTTTTGACTATCTATGGTATGGTACACAGGCTGCATATAATCACCTTAAAAAATTATCAAATTGGATAAACTCTGCAACAGGAGGTAACCCTGCAAACATCAAAGATGGATACCAACTTAATGGTAATATTATAGGTCAATGGAACAACGCTGCGTTTGTAGGACCGTTTACAACAGGTGCAATGGTTGATAGTTCATTGCAAACCTGGCTAAATAATTTATATTCAAGATTAGCTTCGTTTTCTGCTGATAATTATTATAATGATTCTTTAAGAGTTTTGACATTGTTAGTAGTAACTGGTAATTTTCCGAACTTATGGGAACTTTCTACAGGGTCAATAAGTGTATATATTGTTTCACCATCTTCAGGAAGTGTTGTTGAAGGAAGTACAAATGTTGTTGTTAACGCAACATCAGCAGATGGTGTTAACAGAGTTGAGTTTTATTTGGATAATGTTCTTAAATATACCGATACTTCATCTCCATATTCTTGGACATTTGATACTACTCAAACATCAGATGGAGGACATCAAATTAAAGTTGTAGGATATTCTAATAGTAACTCTTCAGAAACTGCTACAACATGGATTATAGTCAACAACTTAAAAGAAGCACCTACTATTTATGTTTCAGGACTTACTGAAGGAACTACTTATCAAGGTACTATTACAATATCTGTTACAGTAGAAGATGATATTGGTGTCACAAAAGTTGAGTTTTGGATAGGTAGTGTTTTACAACAAACAAAAACTTCACCACCATACCAGTTTTCATGGAATACAACACAGTTTTCTGATGGTGAATATACAATAAAAATTAAAGCATACGATACTGATAATTTGTCTACAGAAAAACAATATAAAGTTTATATTGACAATATTGATTCTCTACCTACCGTATCAATTACTTCTTTACAAAACGGGGCAACTGTGTCAGGAACAATTTCAGTTGATGTTGTTGCTTCAGATGATAGAGGTATATCTAAAATTGAACTTTACTTAGATAACCAACGATTGACAGAAATATATAATTCTTCAGGTAGTTATAATTTAAATACAACTTTATATTCAGATGGTTCTCATATATTAAAAGCAACTGCTTATGATACAATAAACCAGTCTTCATCAACACAGATGCTCTTATATTTTGACAATATTGACGAACCTCCTATAATAAATTCTGTTTCTGTTTATAATAACCAAGTTGTTTCTGGCACTATTATTGTAACAGTTAATTGTTCTGATGATAAGGGCATCTCAAAAGTAGAATTAAACATTGGCAGTATAACCTATGAAGATACTTCAGCACCATACCAGTTCACTTTAAACACAAAGAATTTTCCTGATGGAGAACATTTAATAACCATCACTGTTTTTGACACTATTGATCAAACAACTTCTACATATAGAACAATTGTTATTGATAACACTTCACCACAAGTTAGTATTTCAACTCCTACTAGTAACCAATTTATAAATAAAATACAACAAATAAGTTTTTATTGTGAAGATAATATAAAATTATCGTATTATGAAATACTTCTTAACGAAGTAAGAATTACTTCTTCAACTATAGATGTTTCTTCTACTAATGTAAATTATTCTCTTAATACATACTCTGTTTCAGACGGGACTTATACATTAAAAATAAAAGTTTATGACAAAGTTTTAAATAGTTCAACTGACCAAATAAAAGTTTTTATAGACAATACAGCTCCTACCATAAACTCTGTATCTTTATATAACGAACAAATTGTTAGCGGAACAATTAATGTTGTAATAAACACAATAGATAATTTTGGAATTAAAGAATTGAAAGTTTATATTGATAACAATTTAGTGCAACAAGTAAACACAACAAGTTTTAATATAAACACAACAAGCTTTCCTGATGGTGAACATATTATAAAAATAGAAGTTTATGATAATACCCTAAACTTTTCTTCAACACAAACTGTTGTGATATTTAACAATTCTAATGATCAGAAACCATTTTGTTATTTATTTTTTTCTTCAACTGAAGGTGTTATCTCAGGCAATAGTAGGGTTTATATCTATGCTGAAGATGATAACCAACTTAAAAGTTTAGAGTTATACATTAATGGTATTTTAGTAAGTTCTGCTTCATTAAGTGGGAAAACTTTTAGCTCAACTTATACTGTCAATACAACACAATTTAACGATGGCAGTTATTCTGTAGTGTTAAAAGTAAGAGATAGTTTAAAACAAAGTTCAACTTTTTATACAACAATAAAAATCGATAACACACCACCTAATATCACTACAAATATTTCTCAAAATGAGGTTTTATCAGGTACTAAAAATATTGATATAAATGCTGTTGATACTAATGGTGTTTCATATTTAGAATTTTCTATTCTTACATCAGGATATTACGAACTTTATAAAAACACATATAGTGTTTCTAATTTAGAAATTGTTTTTAATACAAAGTTATATGAAAATGGAAATTATATTTTAAAAATTCTTGCGAAAGATATTGTAGGAAATACATCACAAGTTTTTATACCTTTTGTAATACAAAATGAAGATTTACCACCATCATTAAATATTAATTTTGAGTCTAATAAAAAAGTTAAAGGAGAAGTAATTATACCTATAACTACTAATGATGATTATGGAATATCAAAGATAGAATTTTATATGGATAACCAGTTGTATGATACTTATTTTGCTAATTCTAACTCTCAAGTTTCTATAGAGTTTAAATTAGATACTGCAGTTCTTAGTGAAGGTGAACATAGTTTACAGATAATTGTTTATGATACAAAAAACCAAACTGCAACTAAGTTTATAAACTTTTTTGTTGATAACATCCCGGACAGATTCTTGTTAACTTTGGATAACAATAGTGTAAACGAAATTATAGATTTTGGTGAGTATGTTAAAAAAATTGAAATATTTGATAAAAAAGGGAAAAAAATTTATTCTGCAGAAAATAACAAATGGGATGGTAAGACTTTTAATGGTTCAGTAACTAATCCTGATGTGTATATATATTGTGTAGAAAAAAATGATAAAAGAAAAAGTTATGGTATAATTTATTTATTGAAATAAAATTTTTCAATGATAAAAATTTTATATTTTGTAATTTTACAATTTTTACTTGCCAAAACCCTCTTCTGCCAAGATCTTATAATTGAAGATTTCAAGGAAAAAAATCTTAAAAATTGGTTTGTAGTAGGTGATACTGGCAGTGGTGGTGCTTCAACTGCTACTATGGAAATCGCTACTATAGATAACACAAATTGTATAAAGTTTAGTTATAATTTAAAAAAGACAGATAAATGGGAATGGTGTTATGCTACTATTGGTAAAGTTTATGAAAATGAAATCGATGTTTCAAAATATAAAGGTATACAATTTAAGATAAAATCTTCAAATTGGAACGAATATATAAATGTAAATCTTGTAACAATTGATTCAAATCTTAATACAAACAAATATAATCAATATGTAATACAAATAAGTACACAGTGGAAATATATATCAATACCTTTTGATAAATTTAGGATTGTAGGTTGGTGGAAAGCAAGAAATTATGGATATAAAAATGAAATAGAAATAAATAGGTTAAAAAGTATAGAATTTTCAAAACCTGGCACAAGTGGTGAAAAAGGTGAAATATATATCACAGAAATAAGTTTTTATAAAGATAAACCTAAAGGGAATTTGCCTAAAACAGTATCTGCACCTTTATACCAAAAATTGTATTTTTTAGACAAAGATGTTGACTCTGATGGGTTAGTAAAAATATATACTGACAAAAAATTTGTTGTACCATATAAAAATAAACCTGCAAAAATATCAAATTATTTTTATGGGACAAATTGGGGCATGTGGTTAGATTCATTTCCTGATAAAGAATTAGTGAAATCTTTGAATTTAAAGATTATTCGTGCAGGCGGTAATTTAATGAGTAGGTATAACTGGAGAACATCAAAATATAGAGATACTTCCATTGGAGAAACATATGTATATAGAATACCAACAATTGATGAATTTGTAAATTATTGTAGAGAAGTAGGTGCTGAACCGTTGATACAAATAAACATGTTAGGTTTTGCTCCTAACGAAAAAAATAATGATAGTTTTGAATATTGTATGGACGAGAAATCAGCTGCTGAACTTGTAAAGTATCTTAACGGGATAAAAAAATATAATGTAACAATGTTTGAAATGGATAACGAACCTTTCATTTGGCATTTTACACATAAAGATGTTGTTAAAAAACCAATAAGTGTAAATGAGTATTTTGAAAAATTAAAAAAATATGTTATTGCAATGAGAGAAGAACAACAAAAAATTAATCCTAAGACACAACTTGTAATTTTTGCTCCTGCTATATGTACATCATGGATAGATTGGGGAACTTATGGTGATACAAATTATTATGGTTTTGATTCAGCGGTTGATTGGTTAATAAAAAAATGTGCTGAGTTTGAACAAAACAAAAAAGAAAATCCTAAAGGATATAAACTTATAGATGTTTTATCATTTCATATTTATCCAAGGTTTAGAATAAACTGGGAAGATCCATACGATTTTATACCTCAAGGTTTACCAAAAATGTTAGAATCTACAAAAACATTTTGGGATGAGAATTATATAAACTACTATGATTTTAACCAAGTACGAGGGATCCCAACACGTGTCTTCCCAAGATTTAACGAATGGATTTCAAAATATAATCCTTCATTAGAACTTGCTTTGACTGAGTTTAATATAGATTCTACTCCAAGAATAAACTATCCTGAAGTTTTGCGTCCATTGTTTATTGCAGATGTTATTGGTGCAGCAGCAAAATATGGAGTGGACTATTTTATGCAATTTTGTTTAAATGATTATGAAGGTGGTCTCGGTATGATAAATGAATCAGATGAAGTTAATAACATTTATTATGTTTTTAAACTTTATTCAAACAATTTTTATGGTGATGTTTTAGAAACAAAAACATCTTTATATGAAGTATCTACTTATGCGGCAGATGATGGTGAAAATTATGTTGTAATGTTAATAAACAAAAATCCTGCAAAACTAAAAATAAAATTAAATTTTCTACCAACTAACAAAAATTTTATAGTTGTAACAGAACCTTATTCTATATATTGTTTTAAAACAAAGAAAGATTTGTCTTCAGAAATAGAATGTTTTTATTTAACAAAAGAACAGTTTGAAGAAAAAAAATTTTAAGTTTTTATAAGGAGTGTTAAAAATGAATAAAAAATTGATGTTATCAATAATGTGTCTAATGATATGTTTTCAACTAATAAGTAGTAAAGAAATAACACTTAAAGTTGAAAGAGAAAAGGAATATACTTATAAAGAAAAGTTTATGTGGTTATGGGAAAAAATACATGATCCTAAATCTGGATATCTTTCTGTTGAAGGTATACCTTATCATAGTGTGGAAAAATTAATTATTGAAGCACATGATTATGGTCATCATTCTACAAGTGAAGCAATATCGTTTTTGATCTGGCTTGAAGCATTATATGCATATTTTACAAATGATTGGAAACCGTTTGAAAAATCGTGGGAGGTAATGGAAAAGTATTATATACCAGATAAAAAAACTGAACAGCCAAATATGAATTATTACAGTTTTGATAAACCTGCTTCTTATGTACCTGAATATGATGATCCATACAAATATCCAGCAGGTGTTATTTATGCAGAACCTGTTGGCCAAGATCCATTGTCAGATGTTACTGCAAGATATGGTTATGAGATGTACCTAATGCATTGGCTTATAGATGTGGATGATTGGTATGGATTTAGCAAGTATGCTGGAGGTAGAAAACGAGCAGTTTTAGTAAATCTTTTCCAAAGAGGTCCTAACGAATCAACTTGGGAAACAATACCTCATCCCTCTATTGAAAATTATACAAACAAACCACAAGGTTTTGTAGACCTGTTTATACAATCAAATGCTACACAATGGAGATACACTTGTGCTCCTGATGCAGAAGCACGTGTTGCACAGGCTATGTACTGGGCAGAAGAATTTGCAAAAAAATTAAATTATGGTAAGATTTCTATCTATAGAGACAAAATGTACGAAATGGGTGATTGGTTAAGATATTGTATGTTTGACAAATACTTTAAAAAAATCGGCGCAGGAAGGACGCCTGGAAAAGGATATGATAGCTGTCATTATTTAATCTCATGGTATATTGCGTGGGGTGCAGCATTAAATGAAAAGTGGGCTTGGAGAATAGGTTGTAGCCAAGTACATTGTGGGTATCAAAATCCACTGGGTGCATATTATCTTGCTAAAATAGGTGTAGATGATTGGGATAAATCTTTAAAAAGACAACTTGAACTTATAGAATTTTGTCAAGCAGTGAATGGTGCAATAGGTGGTGGTGTTGTTAATGATTGGGACAGGCCAAACGGACCATTTTATGGAATGCAATACTGTCAACATCCGGTGTATCTTGATCCACCAAGTAATACATGGTCAGGTTGGCAGTATTGGCTTATGGAAAGATTGTTTCAATACTATTATGCTTCAGGAGATAAAAAAGCATATGAATTATGTAAAAATTGGTTAGAAAAATGGGCTATACCAAATGCAAAAGTTTCTGACAATGATATAGAAATACCTGTAGGTATTGATTGGGAAGGTTCAGCTGATAACAAACCTAAGGATTTAAAATGTATAATAAAAGGATATGGGAAAGATATAGGATTAATAGGAGCTTTTGTTAAATGTTTGATATTCTGGGATAAGGGTAATGAGAAATGGAATAAAAAAGGTGTACCAGAAGTAAAAGAATTAGCCAAAAAAATTTTAGATATTGTATGGAAAAAGTATAGAGATAATATAGGTATTGCACCGGAAGAAGAACGTGGAGATTATGAAAGGTTTTGGTCACAAACAGTACCTATGCCTAAAGGAGTAAAAAAAATTATGCCTTGGGGTAAAGAAATAAATGAAAACTCAAAGTTTTATGAAACACGGCCTGATTATGGTGAACCTTTACCACCAAAAGGTCCTTATGGGCCTAAAAATCCTCCACCAAAATATAAATATCATAGAACATGGCAACAAATTGCTATTGCTTTAGCATACGGGTATTATAGTATGTTTTATGAAGAATAATAATATTAAAAATAAAAAAACAATCTTTTTATCTTTTACAATTTTGGCAGTTTTTACAATAAACACTTTATTTAGTAGTTTTTTACATGTGGTGGGAAACAAGTTGTATGACGAAGCAGGTAATGAAGTAAGATTAACAGGTGTGAACTGGTTCGGATTTGAAACAGGAAATTACTGTCCTCACGGTCTTTGGACAAGAGATTACAAAAGTATGCTTATGCAGATAAAAGATTTAGGTTTTAATTGTATAAGAATACCATGGTGTAATGAAATGTTGAGAGCGTCAGCACCAACAGGGATACAAATAAATGCTTACGGGAATGATGCTTATGCACAACAAAAAGGTATTAAACTTTATCCACAAGCACCAGAAGGTTTCACAGGACTTAATTTAGACTTAGATGGTTTATCACCAATACAAATTTTGGATAAAATTGTTGAAGAAGCTGGTAAGTTAGGATTAAAAATTATTTTAGATAACCATTCACGGAAAGCTGATGGATATATGAATGAAACACTTTGGTATACACAAAATTTTTCAGAAGAACAATGGATTGCTGACTGGGTTTTTTTAGCAGAAAGATATAAAGGAAATCCAACGGTAGTAGGTGCCGATTTAAATAATGAACCACATGGAAACACAGGCATGGGTATGAAACCACCTGCAAGCTGGGGGTATAATGTTCCAGGTTATGGTGATACAGATTGGGCAGCTGCTGCAGAACGTTGTGGAAATGCTATATTACAAGTAAATCCGGATTGGTTAATTATTGTTGAAGGTGTTGAACAATATCAAAACGATTATTATTGGTGGGGTGGAAATCTTATGGGTGTCAGAACAAGACCAATAAATCTTATAAAACCTGAAAAACTTGTTTATTCACCACATGAATATGGTCCTGAAGTTTATAACCAATCATGGTTTAGTGATCCTAATTTCCCAAATAATATGCCACAGATATGGTATAACCATTTTGGTTTCATATATGACGATAATATTGGCCATGTTTTAGTAGGTGAATTTGGTATCAAAGATAGATCAAACACAGTTGCTTATACTTGGTTTACAGAGTTTATGAAATATATGGGTGATAAATATTCATGGACATTTTGGTGTTTTAATCCTAATTCAGGTGATACTGGTGGGATACTTCAAGATGATTGGGTCACAGTTAACGAATGGAAAATGGAAGTTTTAAGACCATATCTCGCACCATTTATTTCTACAACTACATCTTCTACATCTGATAGGTTACCAACAGTAAACATAACATTACCTCAAAACAATTCTACTGTTTCAGGGATTGTTTTAATTGAAGCAAACGCAACAGATGATAAAGGTATTACAAAACTTGAACTTTGGATAAATAATGAGAAAAAACTTGAAGTACAGACAGAAACACTATCATATCAATGGGATACAACAAATCTCATAAATTCAACTTATACAATAAAAGTAATCGCTTATGATACTTCAAACCAGACTGCACAAAAATCTATAAATGTTTTTGTTAACAACCAAACTCAACAAAATCAATCAGTTTTAAATATAGTTTATCCTTTGAATAACTCAACTCTTTCTAAACAAACCACAGTGTATATCCAAACTTCAGAAGATATAAATATAGTAAAAGTTTATCTCAATGACATACTTGTTTCTTCAAAAACTGCTTTGATACACTTTTATTTTGTTATAGATACTACTTTATATTCTAATGGTGACTATATTCTTAAAGCAGTAGGTGTTTCCTCATCAACAGAAGTGGTTAAACAGATAAATGTAAAGATAGTTAATCTCCAAAATAACCAACAGCCTAATATATCAATTTTTTCAAATTTGTCAGGTACTTTGTCTAATGAAATAACAATAGATTTTTATTTTTCAGATGATACAGGATTAAATTCAGCATCGTTATATTTAAACAATTTTCTTATAACAACAATAAATCTTAACAACCAAACTTCGTATTATTACAGACTGACACTTGATACAAGAAATTATGCTAATGGAAGCTATAATTTTATAGTTATTGTTGAAGATATAGATAAACAAACATCTCAGACTATTATTCCTATAACGATATATAACCCACCATCGGAATATGACAACACAAATAATCAACAAATACAACAAAGTAAAAAAATTTTATTTCTCACACCTAATAATGATAATAAAAACGATGTGATTTATTTCTCACAAGATGTAAAAAATGTAGTAATCTACACAAAAGAAGGACAAGAAATTATACAGCTCACCTCTAACTTTTGGGACGGGAAGGATAAAAATAATCAATTACTTCCACAAGGAATATATTTATACAAAGAAACAACTGCAAGTGGTGTAAGCAAGGAAGGTATCATTGTTTTACTATATTGAAATTCTTTTAAAATTTTGTTGACATTTGGCTTAAAATATGTTTATTATATAATTATGGAAAGATAATTTTTTGTGAGTTAAGGTTTACATTAATATGAAATATGTAAAATATATTTTATTTACATTTTTACTTTTTTTTAACACTATAAAAATTTTTGCAGCCCCTTCAGGGATGGTCTTATATGGTGAATCAGACGGGTTAAAATATAGAATTTATGATACAGTAAACGGTTTAGGTGATGAACAAGCAGTGCCTGGAATCACAACAGCAGTAAATTTTATTCGTGCAGATGCTTGTCCTACAAGAAGCGAAATTATAGTTTTAGCGTTAGGTAATAATGGAACATTGTATTGTTCAACATGGACTTCAGTAGGTGGTTGGGCTGAAACACCAAGAATTATAAGAACAGGTGGTTCTACAACAAACAGATGGTTTGATGTTGTTTATACAAAAAATGGTGAAGCAATAATTGTATATTCTGATGGTACTACAGCATTGAAGTATACAATATGGAATGGATACTTTTGGGAAGCTGTACGAGATGTTGGTAATTTACATAATAATGGTAAAGAACCATGGTGGGTAACACTTGCTGCATCAAAAAGTTCAAGAAATGAAGTTATAATGGTATACCAAAACAAAGATGATAGATGGGCATTTGCAAGTGTATGGATATCCTCAGGTCCTACAAGAGGATTTGTTAGTGATTATAATACAATTATTAAATCTGGTTCAGTAGCAGATAGTGATTCACGAGAAGGTGTAACAGTTGCATTTGAAACAAATTCTGATGAAGGTGTAGTGTTTTATAACAACAACGGTCTTTGTGCAAAAGTATGGGATGGTTCTTCATGGTCAAGCGAGATTACTGCATCTGGAGCATCTTCACCTAACCATATTTCACCAAAACCTTCTTTGTATAATAATAATATTCTGTTAACTTATAATGTTCAAGGTTCTGGAAATACTAAATTTATTTTATGGAATGGCGATAATAATACTTTTGGTTCAGAAGTTGCGCTTAACCCTAACGGAGGTACTGCTGGATACTATCAAATTGATGCAGACTGGGAACTTTTAAGTGGTCATGAAAACCACTATCTTATTGTTTCATGGGTACAATCAGGAGGGAGTTATTTACAAAGTGGTCTTTTAGCAAAAAGATGGACTGGGTCAAGTTATGTTGAAACATATCCTGTAAGTGGGACAAGCGGTATTTCTTATAATAGTGTATATTTAAGAACTTTAACACGTATTGTTGGTACTGCTTCTGCAAGTATACAAGTTTTAGCAAATACAGGTGCTACATTGAATTTCTGGGATTTTGATGTATATACTCATCAGTTTGGTTCAAAACAAGAATTAACCACAGGACTTTCAAGAACAACTAATCCTCACCAAAGTTTTTTTGCTGTAGCATTCAAAAATTATACACCACCTGATACAACACCACCTTCTGCTATAAATGATCTTTTAGCAACTGCTGTTTCTACTAATACAATATCACTTAGTTGGACTGCAACTGGTGACGATGGTATGAGTGGGATGATACAAAATGGGGAGTATAAACTGAGATATTCTACTTTTTCTACTATTAACTGGGATACAGCAACTGGCTGGGATGACCCACAAAATAGATACGAAATAGTTTGGACAACAACAGTTGCACCATATGACCCACAAGGTTTGGTTATATCAAATTTAAAAGAAAACACAACATATTATTTCCGTATATGGATAAAAGATGATGCAGGAAATTGGTCATTAGGTTCAAATATAGCTTCTGCTAAAACTTTAAAAACAATTGATACAACTCCACCTTCTGCTATAACCGATTTGTCTGTTACAGTAGTAGATATTGGTGAGGTAAGACTTGCCTGGACAGCAACCGGTGATGATGGTACAACTGGGGATATAGTTGGTGGTCAATATAGGATAAGATTTTCTTCATATACAACATCCGATCCTAATTTTTGGACAACAGGTTCATGGTCTGATCCACAAAATAAATACGAGATTGTTATATCAACTGATGTTTCTCAAGGTGCACAACAAGGATATAATATAAAAAATTTACGTGGTGGTGTAACATATTATTTTGTTATCTGGATAAGAGATGATGAAAACAACTGGTCTAATATATCAAATATTGCAGAAGTTTTACTACCTATTGTTGCACCAGCGCCAATCACAGATTTAACTGCTGAAGGATTCTTTATAGGAATAAAAGAATCTGAGATACGACTAAATTGGACATCTGTTGGTGAAAACAATTTAGTTGGACAAGCAACAAGGTATATAATAAAAGTTTCTTCAGTTTCAAATATAGAAAATGATACTGATTTTGATAACGCTTTAGATTTAACTCAACTTATAAACATTACAATACCCACACCAAAACCTTCTGGTAGTAAAGAAATTTTGATTGTTTCAGGGTTAACTCCCGGAGTGACTTATTATTTTGCTATTAAAGCAGAGAATTCTTCAGGTTTAAGAGGTTCATGGAGTAGAATTAATGTGAATCAACAAAATTTTGCAGTAGCGTTTGATGAAATACCACCTGATGTTTCAAACTTACAAGCGATTGCTTCAAATAAAGAGGTGACTTTATCTTGGGAATATCCAAATATACCAAAAGATTTTTCTTTCTTTAGAATTTACTGTGATTCAACCTCAGCTATATTATGGGATGACAGTTTTGTTGTAGCTGAGACAACTAAAACAATGTTAGTTATATCAGATTTAGAGAACAATGTTTTATATACTTTTAAAGTAACTGTAGTTGACCAACCACCACTTGTTTTAGAAAGTAACGGTGTTGTTGTTTCTACAACACCATATTTTGCTAAACCTCAACCAGTAAGAAATTTCACTGCTACTGCGTTAAGTACAACTTCAATACTGTTTAGTTGGGAAAACGTTTCTTTAAATATAACCAAGTTCAAGATTTATTCTGCAACAAGTGGTATTATTGTAGAACAAGAACTTGATGAGGTACAACCTCAAGGTAATTGGGTACAAACTGGCCTTACTCCTAATACTTCATCACAGGTAAGCTATATTGTTGTTTCCAACGCAGCTGGTGATAGCCAACCTACTTATATTAGCAGTACTGTTTACACATTTGCTAACCCGCCATCAGAAGTACAACTTGTTTACATTTCTTCAGATCAATACAAACTTGTTTTTAGTTCTAATTCTAATCCTGAGTACACATTATATGCGATATATATATCAACAGATAATATTGATTATGTTAAGTTAAAAGATATAGAAGATAATTTCACAATAAATGATTTAGTTTTGAATTTAGAACCTGATAGTGTTTATTATTTTAAACTCTGGGCTTATAACAAAAACGGAATAAAATCTGAAGAAGTAAACTATAGTGCTGGAACTTATGATGAAGAACCACCTGCTAAAGTAACACAACTAACTTTAACATTGTCAGAAATACCAAATGAAATAATAGTAAGTTGGCGTTCAGTAGGAGATAATGGTTTAGAAAAAACTTTTAATGGTAAATATGAAATTAGATATACTTATAACCCATTATATACATGGGATTTAGCAGAATATAAAGTTATAATAACTACTACTGCAGAACCTAATGAAATTTTACAATACAGAATTTCTAACTTACAATATGGCACAACTGTGTATTTATATATTCGTGCATACGATGATTATAACAATCTTTCAGAAATATCACAAAAATTTTCTATATTTATTCCTGCGCCACAAAAACAGCCTAAATTTGTTGCTGGGATAAAACTTAACAAATTTTCTGATACTTCAATAATACTTTCTTGGAGTGAAGTTACACAATATGAAGATGGTTCAACTGCTAATAATATTGTTGGATACAAGATTTATAGAAGTAGTAGAACACTCGATAACTTGGTATATGTTGCGTCAACAACAGCTAATATTTTAGAATTTAAAGATGAAAATTTGAATCCTAACATAGTTTATTATTATACTGTAAAAGCAATAGATTCCTTAGGTGTTGAAAGTAACGCTATAATGTTTGTTGATACACAACAAAATGTTTACTTTATTCCACATGGTTTTGAAAAAACGATAGAGATTAAAATACCAAAAGACGCAACAAAAGTTTTTTACAAAATACAAAATGGTTATCCTGAAGATTATATAGTTTATTTTAATAAAGTGAACAAAGAAGGATTTATTGTATCTTATGAAGTAAAATTAGCTAAATATACAAACTTTGAATTTTCAAATATAAGCAAGTTTGATAAAGAAATTGAATTAACTTTTTACATAAAAGGATACAACATAGATAAATTATTATTATATTGGTGGATAAACAATAAAGATTTTGTAAGAATTTCTTCATTGACAAAAACATACTTTAATAACTCTATTACTGCAAAAGTTTTAAACATAGGAACATTTTCTATAGCTGAAACAAAAATTGTTTCTGATGAGGTAAAGATAGATAAAATTTATCCGACAAAGATTTTTACACCTCAGTATAATGATCCTCAATATAGTGAAGTAAAATTTTATTTATCAAATCCACAACAACAAGAAGTTGTTTCGTTTAAAATTTATGATATAAGAGGCAATTTAGTAAGAGATACTGTTACAATGTTGCAAAAAGATTTTATTTATAGTTGGGATGGTAAAGATAACAATGGAAACTTTGTTCCTCAAGGAACTTATATATATGAAGTTAAATTAAAAAATAAAACTATAACAGGAGTAATAATTGTAGCAAAATGAAAAAAAAGTTTTTATTGTTTATCTTTGTGGTTAGTTTTGTGTCATATAATTTTTCATCATTTTCTGAGTATATGCTTACAAGTAGAACAAAAGCGTTAGGAGATACTTTTGTAGGTATTGCAGACAGTGTTGATTCTATATTATACAATCCAGCTGGGTTAGATACAATACAACAACCTCAACTTCTTTTAGGATACCAATCTTTGTGGACAGGACTTACTGAAGGTAGTATTGCTGCAGGAATGTTTAATTTTTGTTATCCTATAAAGAAAATTTTGGCATTAGGGTTAGGATATGTTAATTATAGTGTATCTGATTTATATCAAGAAAATAGTGTAGTTTTTTCTATATCAAAATCTTTATCTAAAAAATTTTTTACTGGGTTAAATTTGAAATTATTATTTTTAAAATATAATGTTTTTGAAAATATTTATAACACCTCTTTATTTTCTGTTTATGGAGACCAACAAAATAGCTTCTCTTTAGATTTTGCAACATTGGTAAAGTTTTCAGATAAGTTTAGTTTAGGTATTTCTGTTTTTGATATTACACAACCAAGTATTTCTTTAGATCCTAATGTTAAAGAAGTGTTACCATTAAGAATAAAGTTTGGTATAGGATTCAGTCCTTTAAAAGATCTTATAAGTGGTTGTGATATAAATTATTCTGAAAACTTAATTTCAGGTTCTTTAGGTATTGAAAAAAATTTTCTTGATGAAGGATTATCTATAAGAGGTGGATTAAACTATACTGATAAACAAACAGGTTTTTTTGCTTTAGGTATAGGATATAAATTTTTAATAAGTTTTGCTTATTTACAATTTAATTATACTTTTGCTTATCCTATATCACAACTTTCATCTACTATTGGTGACCATTATATAAATCTTGTAGTTGATTTCCCTAAAGAAGAACAAAGAAAAGAAGTTGTTGAAATTAAACAAAAAGTTTCAACTGCACAAAAAGTTGAAGAAGAAATTAAAAAATCTTTACAACAAACAAAAATCAAACTTTCTATCTCTAAAGATAGAATTACTAAAGATGACAAAAATGTTAGTTTTGATATAGAAATATCAACTGATGTTAAAATAGAAGGATGGCAACTCTTGATAATAGATAACAAACAACGTGTAGTTAAAAAGTTTTTCTCTACCAATAGGAAGGAACAGATAACTTGGAATTTAAAAGATGAAACTGAAAAATATATACTACCAGGAAAATACAATTTTATGGTTACATGTTTAGATACAAAAGGAAATAAGTTTGATTCAGAAATAAAATCATTTTTTGTAGTAGAAAAACTTCAAGAAGAACAAAAAGAAAGAAAAACTATAATATGTCCAAACTGTGGTGCTGAAGTTATGGAAGGGGAAAGATTCTGTCCTGTTTGTAGAGAACCGTTGTATAAATGATAATTTTATTATTAATTTTATCTGTTTTTTGTTACTCAAAAGAAAATATCTCCTCTATCAGAATAAATCAAGTTGGATACCTTCCTTCAAGTAAAAAGTTATTTATGGTAGTAAATACTTCTCCTACATT
Organism: uncultured Elusimicrobia bacterium; assembly: GCA_964521665.1. Taxonomy (GTDB): domain Bacteria; phylum Elusimicrobiota; class Endomicrobiia; order DTEH01; family DTEH01; genus JANXDG01. The sequence goes on along the minus strand of CAZFSG010000009.1, from coordinate 18,184 downwards.
TTTTAATGTTGTTGATGCAAAAAATAAAAAAATAGTTTACAAAGATAAATTTGCTAAAATAATAAATGATAAAAATTCTGGTGATTTAGTATTAATAGGCGATTTTTCTAATCTTACAACAGAAGGAGAATATTATATAGAAATTTTTCCGTCAAAAGAAAAATCGTATGTTTTTAAAATTTCATCTTATGTTTTTAAAGATGTTTTTGTTAAAACTATGCGCAGTTTTTATCTACAACGATGTGGAGTTGAAGTTTATGATGAAGAAGGAAATCTTATACATGGAAAATGTCATTTAGAAGATGCAGAATTTTTAGAAGAACATTTTAAAGAACCATTAAGTGGAATAAAGAAAGATTTTACAGGTGGATGGCATGATGCTGGTGATTATGGAAAATACATAGTTAATGCTGGTATATCTTGTGGCACTTTATTATTTATGTGGGAATTAAATAAAGATAAGATAAAAAATATAAGTTTAAATATACCAAAAATGTATGAAACCCTTCCTGATGTTTTGGAAGAAATAAAATATGAATTAGATTGGTTTTTGAAAATGCAGGCAGATGATGGCGGTGTCTACTTTAAGGTTGCACCAAAAGGTTTCCCTCAAGATATTCCTCCAGATAAAGATAACTTTAAAAGATACGTCTATGGAGTTTCATCTGTTGCGACAGCAAATTTTGTTGCAGTAATGGCTATAGCAGCACGAGTCTATAACGAATTTTTACCTCAGTATTCAAAAATATGTTTGGAAGCAGCAGAAAAATCATGGATGTTTCTTAAAAAAAATAAAAATGTTATACCAGAAAATGGGTTTGACGATCCATACATTAAAAATGGAGGATATGAAGGAGATAAAGATGATACTGACGAACGTTTATGGGCTGCTGCTGAACTCTATGCTACAACATCAAAAAAAGAATACCATGATTTTTTTGTTGCTAACTACAAGAAATGGGAACCAACAATTGATTATCCACCAAGCTGGCTTGATTTACATGTTTTTGCTATGATAAGATATCTATTTATAAAAGATGCTGATAACGAAATAAAACAAAAAATTAAAACTGACCTATTAACTTATTTGGATAAAACTATTAAAGAAGTTGAACAAGATGGATACAGAGTTGCCCTAAAAGAAGATATGTATTATTGGGGAAGTAACGGCGTGGTTTTGAACAACGCGTTGTTGTTTATAGTTGGTTATAAACTAACAAACAATAAAGAATATCTTGATATTGCATTTGACCAATTATGTTATATTTTAGGTAGGAATTCATTAAATAAAAGTTTTATCACAAAAGTTGGATATAATTATCCTGTGAATCCTCATCATGCAGTTATGATATCTAAAAATATCTTACTTGCAGGATTTTTAGTAGGAGGACCTAATAAAGAACCTGAAGATTATGTTTTATATAGATACTTAAAACTTAATCCTGGTTTACCAATTGCAAAAAGATATGTTGATATCGATCCAACAACAGCAAATCTTACAAAAAATTACAAAGGACAAACATCTTATGCTTCAAACGAACCTTGTATAAGTTATAATGCACCACTACAGTTTGTTTTATCAGAATTTTTAAAATGAAAGATTAATCTTCTACTGTGTATAAATCTACCAAAGATTTTTTACCTCTTATTGATACAGAAGAGATAAATCTTATTTTAAACTTATTTTGGTCAATTTTTTCAACTAATTCTTTACTTATCAATAAAGGAACATTAAATTGTCGGTTAAAAAGTTGCATTCTTGATGCAGTATTTACTGCATCACCTACAGCGGTATATTCTTGTTTTTCTTCACTACCAATATTGCCAACAATGACTTCACCTATATGAATTGTGATACCAACTTTGATTTCAGGTTTAGATTGTTGATATCTCTTTTTGTTAAACTCATCAAGATTCTTAAGAAATTCTTTTGCAGCAAGAATTGCTTTCTCAGGTTCATCACCAACTTCTTCTATTGCACCAAATAATGCTAAAATAGCATCACCAATAAATTTGTCTATTATTCCGTTATGTTTTGTAATAGCACTTACAGCTATAGTAAAAAATTCGTTTAATGTAGAAACAACTTCTTCTGGAGAATTTTCTTCAGTAAATTTTGTAAAATCTTGCATGTCTATGTATAAAATAGTAACATTTTTCTTTTTTCCTTTTAATATATCTTTATTAGATAAAATTTTTTCTGTTAACTTTTTATCAATAAATTTACCAAATAAAGTTTTAATATATTCTCTTTCCCTTAACCCCCATAACATATGTGTCATTCTTAATGATAATCTATATACTTCGTAAGAATTATAGAATATTGGTACTGAAATATTTAAATTTCCTTCACCTATCTTTTCTGCAATTGCAGATAAAGTGTTAATAGGTTGTATATGTTTTCTTAGAAAAATATAGGAGAAAATTATTGTTAGCAAAAAAATTATTGTTGAATATGAAAATATAGTAACATAAGCTTCTCTTAAGGAAGATAAGAGGTATTCACCTATATATCCGAGTTTTATAATACCAGTATTTTTGTTTTTTACGAACATTGGTATTGTAATCTCACTAATAACATTTTTTTCAGGTTTTTGTGTTAACATTGTAAACGGCGTGATTTTAAAAATTTCTATTTTATTTTTTTTAGAAGAGTTGTATGTAAATAATTTAAGAATGACTTTTTTACTTTGTAATTCTTTTTTTGTGGGTATGTTGATTAATTGAATTTTTTTATAAGGATTTGTGTATATATAAAGTAAGTGTCCTTCTTCAGTATAAATGCTAACATAATAAATGTTAGGATCATAGGTGAGTTCTGAAAATAATTTTTTTATTTTTAAAAGATCTATTGTAGGATAAACTGCATATTTAAGTTCTTCAATTATTTTTTCAGTTCTTGATTTAAAATTTAGCCACAAATTTTCTTTGATTACGTTAAAAATTAAATATGAAGATAGAAAAATTGCTGTAAATAAAGAACTACCTACGATAATTAGCAATTTATGAATAAGAGATAAAGGTTTTTGTTCTTTCATTATTTTTTATAATCTATTGACAACAAAATGGGTAATTTTATATTATATACAAAAATTTTATGAAAAATTTCAATATTAATTTTATTAAGAGGAGGGTAAAATATGAAAAAATTAATTGTAATATTGGCTGTGTTTTTAACTTTTTTTTCAGTAAATGGTTTTACAGAAGAATTGTTTGATGCTGTTGGATACGAGAATTTTTATAATGCTATTTCGTTCAAAAAATTTTATTCACAATCTACAACAATACAGCTATTAACAGGTTTATATTACCAAGCAAAAAGAGCAAATGATGATAATGAAGAACTTGATTTAAGATTAGGGTTAAGAGTAAGAGGTAAGTTTGTTAATAAAGAGAAAGTAAATGTTGAAAAGTTCTTTGAAGTGGGTACCATCATAGACGATACTCATCAGAGAGACAGGTCAAGGACAAATATATATATTTCAGTAGGTTTGATACCTGAAATTTTTGTATTTAAAAATTTTTCGTTTGAGATACCATTAGGGATAGGTTTAGTCCTTGAAGGAGCGTCATCTTCTAACGCTAACGACAATTCTACTATTATTACAACTTTTGGTCAAGGATTAAACTTAGGTGTATCTTTCCATGTATATTTTTAAGAAATTTTATAAAACAGGTAGATAAACTATGAAAAAAAATATAATATATATTTTGTCGTTATCTATAATTTTTCTATTGACTTCGTGTAAGAAAAAAGAACAACAAGTTGTTTCTGGGAAGACAACAATAAATATATGGATAATGCCGAATAGTCCTAAACCTGTGCTTGATTTAGAAGATGTATTAAGCGATTTTAAAAAAGAAAATCCTGATATAGATATAGTTGTTACAGCAATAGATTGGGGTGCTGCTTGGAGTAAAATCACAGTTGCAGCAACAAGTGGTATAGGACCTGATATTTGCCAATTAGGGACAACATGGGTAGGGACTATTGCATCAATGAATGCATTACTTCCTTTAAACGATTTTATTTCTTCGATTGGTGGTGCAGATGCATTTTTACCTGCTTGTTGGAATACTTCACATATAGAAGGAACAAAAGAAATTATTGCTATACCATGGTTTGTAGATGTAAGAGGATTATATTATAGAACTGATATTTTCAAAAAATTAAATTTAACAAAACAAGACCTAAATACTTGGGAATCTTTTGAGAAAACTCTTAAAAAAATAAAAGAAGCTAAAGTTGTAACAGATGAACAAGGTAATATTTATGTTGGTAAAGAAGCAGAAGACAAAATTGGGAAACCAGGATACAAATTAGTAGAACCTCTTGGTATTCCTGGTAAAAATGACTGGAATGTTATACATAATCTTGTACCATGGATTTGGGCAGCAGGTGGAGAATTATTATCTCCTGATAGAAAAAAAGCGATATTTAATTCTAAAGAAGCGCTTGAAGGAATACTTTTCTATACTGGTCTTGTAAGAAAGGGTTATGTACCATTAAAAACCTTAGAATTAAATACAGCACAAGTATCTACAAACTTTGTCAATGGTGATTATGCTATGTATTTTGATACTTCACATATGTTGAAATATTTCCATATACCTAGAGAAGAGGGAGGGTTTGGAGATAGTATTGCATCAAAAAATTATGATGTTGCACTCTTCCCACAAGGACCTAAAGGTAGATACCACTTTTTTGGTGGTAGTAATTTAGTAATATTTAAATTTACAAAACATCCTAAAGAAGCATGGAAAGTTTTAGCTTACCTTTGCTCAAAAGAAGCTCAAATTAAATATTCTCAAAAAACAGGATTTATGCCTACAAGAAAAGATGCATTTAACGATCCATACTTTGAAAAAGATCCTAAACGAAAAGTTTTTAAAGAAGCTACAAAATATGGTAAAGCATATCCTTGTATACCACAGTGGGGACCAATTGAACCTATTTTAACGCGGAGATTAGGGATACTATGGGATTATGTTGCCGGAGTTTATGGTCCTTGTACTGATGAGAAAATAAAAGAACAAGTTGATTTAGCAGTAGAAGAAGTTAATTCAGTTTTATTAACAGTAGATTCTTCAAAAAAATAAATTATAACTTATTATCATATAAATTATAACTTATTATCATACAACTATAAATTATAACTTATTATCATACAACTTTTTTAGTTAGAAAGGAAAATAAATGAATAATAGTTCTTTAGTAACTATTATAATACCTATAAGAAACTCAGAACGTACTTTAAAACCTCACCTTGACTCATTACTTAAACTCAATTATCCTAAAGATAGGATTCAAATAATTTATGCTGACGGTGGAAGTAAAGATAAAACAGTTGAGATGTTAGAAGAATTTAAAAATAATAATACTAATTTAAAAGTAGAAATAATAAAACTCCAAAATTGTAAATCACCTGGAGAAGCAAGAAATAAAGCGTTGGAGGTTGCTAAAGGAGAATTTGTATTGTTTACAGATGCTGACTGTGTTGTAAAAGAGGATTGGGTTGAAAAATCAATAGAACCATTTTTTAAAGATAAAACAATTGGATGTGTGGGCGGGGAGATATTAACAATGACTACTGATAATAGTAATGATGTTGAAAGATATCTTGAATTTATAAAATTTTTATCCGTAGCTGGTAGATGTAACATGTACAATGAAGGTTATTTCCCACCGATAAAAAATTACTATCCTCATGAAGTAAATGGTAATATTCATTCAAGTTTTTTCGCAACTGCTAATCTTACAGTAAAAAGGGAAGTTTTAGAAAAAATAGGGAATAAATTTTGGGATGAAATAACAGGTGAGGATGTTGATTTTTGTATAAGAATACACAAAGCTGGATATAAACTTTATTACAAACCGGATGCTATTGTATATCACATCCATAGAGCAACCTTGGAACAATTTAGAAAACAAGTTTATGGGTATGGGTATGGACACCCATTGTTGATAAAAAAACATGCTAAAAATGTATTAGAAATTGCAATAAGGTTGTTCGGAAAATCTATTTATATTCCTATTCCATTTTTTATTAAAGGGAACATTCATTTTGGTAATTTTCATTTTATGCATATTTTTTTAGTTTTAACTATTATTGGTTTATTTGTTAAGAATACAACTTTAACTATGATTAGTGCTTTCTTAACACTGTGGTTTGCTTGGAGTTATTTTGGCCATCTTTTAAAATTAAAACCAACATCAAAGTTTTTTAAATGGTGTAAAACTAAATACTTGTCAAATTTATCGTTTATCATTGGTGGAATAAAAGGAAGTTTTGTTTTTAAAGCTATAGACATTGAAGATAGTTTTTAAGAAGGGATCTCTGCTATGAGTAAAGAATACTATTTTGATAATCTCAACAAAGAATTTGTTATTTTAAACCCATCAACACCAACACCATGGTTAAACTATTTGGGAGTTCATGATTATTGCGCAATAATATCAAACAATGCTGGAGGTTATAGTTTTTATAAATCTCCAAAAAGTTTTAGAATATTAAGGTATAGATACAACAATATTCCAATGGATCGTTCTGGAAGGTATATTTATATAAAAGAAAAAGAAGATTTTTGGTCAACTTCATGGTTGCCTACAAAAAGAGATGTTAATAAATATAAGTATAAAACAGCACATGGTTTAGGCTACACGAAAATTTTTTGTGAGCATAATGGAATAAATTCTGAAGTTTTATATTTCATACCATTAGAAGAAAATTTAGAACTTTGGGTTTTAACTTTAGAAAATAAATCAAATAAAGAAAGAAAATTAAATATTTTTTCTTATGCAGAATTTTGTTTATTTGACGCAATGGGAGACCTGACTGATTTACAATACATTTTAAACATAGCAAGGACAGATCTTACAAAAGATGAAATTATAGATTACAAATGTTTATTTGCAGGAGGTGAACTAAAAGAAGTTTTTGCGTTTACTACTGGGAAAGTTAAAAGTTTTGATGGGGATAGAGATGTTTTTATAGGAGATTACAATGATGAATCGTGCCCTGCTGCTGTTGTGAGAGGAAAGTGTTTTAATTCAGTGTTAAGAGGAGGTAATCCTTTAGCAGCATTCCATTTAGAAGTTTCTTTAAAACCAAAATCAAGTAAAAAAATTGTGTTTTGTATTGGAGTAGGAAATGCACAAAAAGAAGGTATAAAGTATAAAAATAAATATTCTGACCTTAAAAATGTTGATTTTGAATTTGAAAGATTAAAAAATTATTGGGATAGTATTTTAAATAAGTTTCAAGTCGAAACACCAGATAAAAATTTTAATACAATTTTTAATATTTGGTTACAATATCAATGTCATACAACATTTAAATGGTCTAGGTCAGCTTCTTATTATGAAACTGGGACTCATAGAGATGGTTTAGGATATAGAGATAGTAATCAAGACTTGCTTTCTGTAATTCATGCTGAAGCACAAAGAGTTAGAGATAGAATTTTTGCATTAGGTTCTGCTATATATAAAGAAGGTTATGCTTGCCATACATTCCAACCAATAACAAATACTGGTACTGGTGGAACAGATTATTCAGACGACCATTTATGGTTTGTTTTGTCTGTTACGAGTTATATAAAAGAAACAGGAGATTTTAGTATACTTGATAAAGAAATTCCATTTTTTGATGGAGGAAGTTCTACTGTTTTTGAAAGATTAAAAGTTGTTTTAAACTATGCAATTAAACAAAGAGGACGACATGGATTGTCATTGGCATTAAGAGCTGATTGGAACGATTGTTTGAATTTAGAACCTGGTGGTGAGAGTGTGTGGACAACACAACTTTTATATAAAGCTTTAAAAGAGTTTGTTGAACTATGTGAATATTTAGGTAAAAATGAAGAAGTTACAAATTATAAAAAATATATGACGGAAGTAAAAGAAAATTTTGATAAATACTGCTGGGATGGGAAATGGTATTTATGTGCTTATACTAAAGATGGCGAAAAAATAGGAACTGTTAATGAAAAATATTGCAAAATATATCTTAACACAAACAGTTGGGCAGTGATAAGTGAAATTGGAGAACCTGAAAAGAATAAGTTAGCACTTGATAATGTCTATAAGTATTTATATACAAAATATGGACTTAAACTTTTTTGGCCAGCATATAAAGAGTTTGATAAAAGAGTAGGAGCGATGAGTTCTTTCATACCTGGTTTAAAAGAAAATGCTGCAATATTTTGCCACTCTAACACTTGGGTAATTATTGCAGAATGTATGATGAATAATTCTGTACGAGCATATAAATATTTTGACTCTTTAAATCCTGTTCATAGAATTAAAAATCCTAAAATTGCTAAAGTTGAACCATATGTATATTGCCAAATGATAGCAAGTGATGACCACCCACAATTCGGGTTGGGAAGAAACTCTTGGTTGACAGGTACTGCTTCTTGGATGTTTGTTGCAGCTTCTCAATATATATTAGGTGTCCAACCTACATACGACGGAATAAAAATTAAACCATGTATCCCTCCAGAATGGAAAACAGTGAAGATAAAAAGAATTTTTAGAGGTGCTGAGTTAAATATTGAAATTGAAAGAAAAACATCAAAAAATTCTGTTAATGTGAAAAAGATGTATGTTAATGGTGTAGAAGTTAAAACAGATATTATAAAAGTTGAAAAAAACAAAAAATATGATGTTAAAATAATATTAGAATAATTTGAAATTATAATTTTAGTGTTATGAAAGTATTGCAAGATATAAAAAATAAAAGTTACGCATATGCTTTTATTTTGCCAATGGCTATTGGGATGTTAATTATACATTTTATCCCGCTTATAATGGGTATAATAATGAGTTTTTTAGATCTTAATCAATACACTTTGCCGTTATATTTGAAATCTCCATTTGTTGGTTTTAAAAATTATTACGATTTATTGTTCAACCCATCAAGCACAATAAGGATAGGTTTACTTCAGGCTGTAAGAAACACGATAATTTATACTATCTTTGTTACAGGTGGAACTTTAGTGTTGGGTATGATCGTAGCTTTAATGTTAAATGAAAATATTAAAGGAGTAAAATTATTTAGAACATTATTTTTATTCCCATGGATTATACCAACTTACGTTACAGGTTTACTTTGGGCATTTATATGGAATCATGAAATAGGCATTGTAAACTATTTTTTAGTAAAAGTTTTTAAATTGTTTTCTAATCCTCCATTTTGGTTGATAGGACCTAACACATTGTGGGCAATAATAATTCCTACAATATGGAGATATTGGCCATATTCTATGCTTATGCTTTTAGCTGGATTACAAGTTATACCTGATGAATTAAACGAAAGTGCTGTGATAGATGGTGCAACAGAATGGCAAAGGTTTTGGTATATAACACTACCTCTACTTAAACCTGTTTGGTCTATATTACTTTTAGTAGGGATAATTACTAATGTTTATTCTTTTAATATAGTTATAATGATGTTTGGTCATGGTGCTGGTTTTCCTGGTGAATGGGGTGATCTAATAATGACTAATATATTTAGAAATTCGTTCCAATTATGGCAGTATAGTAAAGGTGCTGCGGCATCTATCATTTTAATGATATGTATGATAGGTGTTGTAGCATTATGGTATAAAATATTTGGTAAGGAGAAATGGTAATATTCTATGAAATATTCTTCTTCTCCCTCACATAAATTATTGATTTATATCACACTTATTATTATATTAGTATTAACTTTATTCCCAATTTATTGGATGTTCATTAATTCGTTAAAGGATAATCAAGAGATACTCACAGGGAAAAGTTTATTTTTTCCTTCCACTATTAGATGGATAAACTATAGAGATCTATGGCGAAATATTAATTTTGGTCTTTATTTAAGAAACAGTTTTATTGTTTGTAGTCTAACTACATTAATAGCATTAGCTTTAGCAACACTTGCTGGCTATAGTTTAAGTAGATTCAAATTTTTTGGTAAAAGAGTAATAAATGATTCCATTTTAGCAACACAGATGGTCCCTGGGATTATGTTCTTAATACCAATCTATCTTATGTTTGTAAAATTTCATGAGGTAACAAATTTGCAACTTATTGGCACTTTCCCTGGTCTTATATTTGTTTATTCAACATTTTTCGTTCCGTTTAGTGTATGGATCTTACAAGGATTTTTTGCATCAATACCTGTAGATATAGAAGAGGCAGCGTTAATTGATGGTTGTTCAAGATTTAGGATTTTTTGGAATATTGCTTTACCATTAGCACGTCCTGGTATTATTGCCACAGGGATATATATATTTCTTACAGCATGGGATGAACTTATGTTTGCTTGGGTTTTAACAAACGCTAATACTATGACGATACCAGTAGGAATAAGATTATTCGTAGGTAACTATCAAAATAGATATGATTTAATGATGGCAGCAGCAACTGTTGCTACGTTGCCTGTATTAATAGCCTTTTTCTTACTACAAAAACATATTATAAGAGGACTTACCGCTGGTGCTGTAAAAGGCTAAAAAAAATTTTTCTTGCTTCTTATGAAGAAAAGTTTTCTCCTAGAATGTTTATTTCTATTCTTATTTTTTTTCTCTTGCCTATATTCTCAACAAATTGTTATAGAAGCAGAAGATGGAATATTGAATGGTGTCCAAGTTGCAACTACAAGGCAGGGATATTCAGGCAGTGGTTATGTCACAGGGTTTGATAACTCATCAGATTATGTTGAAATTAGTGTTCAGATACCAACTTCTGGTATCTACGAACTACAGCTTAGATATGCAGCACCATACGGATATAAAGAAAACTATTTGTATATTAACAACCAACTACAGGCTACACTTCCTTTCCCACAGTCAACAACTTTTACTACAACATCTGCTGGAAAAATATTTTTATCTTCAGGAATAAACAAAATAAAAATACAAAGTTATTGGGGTTGGTTTGAACTTGATAGTTTTATACTTATTTTAAGTTCAACATCTTTTTCTTTTGATAATATTATTAAGACATTAGTTACACCAGATCCTATTCCTGAAGCAAAAAGGTTGTATAATTATCTGTTAGACAACTATGGAAAAAAAATTATTTCAGGTCAGTGGAGCAGCCATACCGGTGATACAACTGAATTAGATTATATAAATGAAGTTAGTTCTAAACAACCTACTATCTGGGGACTTGATATGCTTTATTACTCAGGTTCAGCACCAACTTCATGGAGGAATAATGTCCCGCAAAAAGCTATAAATTGGTGGAAAAATAAAAAAGGTATTGTAACAATGTGTTGGCATTGGTTTTCACCAAAAGATTGGACTGACCAAATATGGAACAGTTTTTATTCCGATAAGACAAACTTTGATGTACGTCGTGCTGTTCAACCAGGGACAGAAGAATATAATTTGATAATTAGAGATATAGATATAATAGCGAACGAGTTTAAAACATTACAAGAGCAAGGTGTACCAATTTTATGGCGACCTTTGCATGAAGCCTCAGGTGGGTGGTTTTGGTGGGGCAAATACGGGCCTGAACCTTGTAAACAATTATATAGAATTATGTTTGACAGAATGGTTAACTATCATGGTCTTAAAAATTTGATTTGGGTATGGACAGTAACAAAAACTACTGCTGATGAACTTGATTGGTATCCTGGTGATGATGTTGTAGATATTATAGGTATAGATATTTATGCTCCTGATGGAGACTATTCACCAAATACTTTGACATTTTATAAAATATCTGATATGTTTAATAACAAAAAAATTGTTGCATTGACAGAAAATGGTCCTATACCAGACCCTGACTTACTTGTCCAACAACAAGCATACTGGAGTTGGTTTTGTGTTTGGGGAGGTGAGTTTATTTTAAGTGAACAAAAAAATTCTACTACTCATATAAGAAAAGTGTATAACCATGATTATGTTATTACATTAGATGAACTGCCAGATTTGTTAAACTATCCCATTACTAGCGGAAGTACTACATATTGTTATTTGAATATTACAATATCACCACAGGGAGCAGGAATAGTTAATGTGTCACCCTCCAGTAGTATCTACACAGTAGGAACACAAGTTCAACTTACAGCAATTGCGAATAGTGGATATGTATTTAGTGGTTGGAGTGGTGATGTCATTAGCTCTTCTAATCCAATTACTATCACAATGAATTCTAATAAATCAGTTACTGCTGTGTTTACATCCTCAGGAGCTGGTAGCACGACATATACTTTGACAGTAAATGTTTCACCATCCGGTGCAGGAACAGTTACTTTGGACCCACCTGGTAGTACTTATACTGCTGGGACAAAAGTAACTTTAACTGCAACTGCAAATTCTGGGTATACATTCAGCAGTTGGAGTGGAGACTTAAGTGGGACACAGAATCCTGCTACGATAACTATGGATTCAAACAAAACGGTCACAGCAAACTTCACACAACAACAGCAGCAACAACAATATACGTTAAGTGTAAGTGTTAATCCTAATGGTAGTGGTGTAGTATATATTGATCCATTTAGAGCGAGTTATGTAGCAGGTGAACAAGTTCAACTTACAGCAATCCCAAATAGTGGATATGTATTTAGCAGGTGGAGTGGTGATTTAACGACTACTGAGAATCCAGTTTACCTTACAATTGATAACAATAAACATATCGTTGCTAATTTTAGTACTATGACAGAAAGTTTTGTTGTTAAATCAGAAAAAGAATTTGTAAATATTAATAAAGATAAAGAAATAAAATTTATTTGTTTTACTGATGCTACATATATCGGTTCATACATAACAATATATATCTATAATATAAAAATGAAGTTAATTAAAGAAATAAAACATCTTTGTGAAAAAACAGAAGATGTTATATCATGGGATGGAAAAGATAAAAATGGTAATTCTGTCCCTTTAGGAATTTATTTTTATAAAGCTGTAGGAAATAACAGAAAAAGTAAAATAAATAAAATTGTTATAGTGAAATAAAAAAACACATGAAAATAATAATAATAATATTACTATCTTTTGTTAGTATAATTTTTGCAGGAAATTATAACTATACTGACGCAATGGCTAAAGCTTTGATGTTTTTTGAAGCAAACAGATGTGGTAAAAAAGTTCATATTCATAACAGGTTTAATTGGCGTGGTCCTTGTCATGTTTATGATGGTATTGATATAGGTGAAGATTTAGAAGGGGGATATCACGATGCTGGTGACCATGTAATTTTTGGTATGCCACAAACATATGCATTTTCTACTTTGGGATGGGCATATTATGAAACTAAAGATGTTTACGAAAGAACTAACCAAAAAATATGGATGTTAAGAACTTTGAAATATTTTTCAGACTTTTTTATGAAATGTCATAGGAATCCTGATATTTTTTATTATCAAAAAGGTGATGGTGCTATTGATCATAATTATTGGGGACCACCTGAAATGCAAGGATATCAAGATTACAAAATTGGTAGAGCTACAAAACATAAAGCTTCGCCTGATGAACCAGCTGGTGATGTAGCAGCGAACGCTGCTGCTGGTATGGCTTTGATGTATTTAAATTATAAAGATATAGATTACAATTATGCTGTTGATTGTTTAACACATTCTATAACTTTGTATAGATTAGCAAGAAAATATGAGGGTTTAGGTACTGGTGATGGATTTTATACTCACGATACCTTTGAAGATGACATGTCGTTTGCAAGCATATGGCTTGCACGTGCTGCAAAAGATTATGGAGATCAAAAAATTAAGGATGATTTTGGCGATTTGTTAAATACAGTGTTTGAATTTGATGTTAAAAATTCAACATTGTCTGTATATCAGTTATTTTTAAATGATGCTAAGATGTATTTAGATAGGAAAAAAGGTACTAACGATCCTGATGATTTTCAATATGAACCGTTCTGGCCATATTGTTGGGGGAACATTTTTATGGGAAGTGTACTTTTGTATGGGCTTGAAGTTGACCCTATCTTAAAAGCACAAGGAAAAAGAAACCCGTATCTTGAACAAATTAGAAAAGTTATAGGAAACTATGCGGCAGGAACAAGTTATTTTCAGAAAACACCCGGTGGTTTAATATATCCAAACACTTGGGGAGTACTAAGATATGTTTCAGCAGCTATGTTTTGTTTTAGTGTATATTTGAAATATAATCCTGACGAACCTAATTATCAAAGTTGGTTAAGTTTTATAAAATCACAGATCGATTATATTTTAGGAGATAATCCAAGAATAACAATTGATGTTGACCATCCAAATGGTTTTTCCAATCCAGGTTCTTATCTTGTAGGATGGGGACAAAATCCACCTAAACATCCACATCATCGTGCTGCTCATGGAAGTTCTACTAATAATATGAATGAACCTAGATATCATAAACATATTCTATATGGAGCATTAGTAGGTGGGCCTGATTCAACTGATACTCATAATGATGTAACCACTGATTATGTTTTAAACGAAGTAGCAATTGATTATAATGCTTCTGCTGTGGCTGGGTTAAGTATGGCAGCATATTTTTGGGGACAAAACCAAATGCCTGAACCTGACCCTGAACCTGAACCACATCCAGGTGATGAAGTCTATGTTACAGCAGTAATGGGGCAGGATAGTGCACAACGGTCTCAACCAACTATATACTTGTTTAATAGATGTGGGTATCCTCCAAGATTTTTGAAGGATTTGTCATATAGATATTTCGTTGATATTTCAGAACTGAAACAAGCAACTACACCATATTCTGAAAACAATGTAGAAATAGAAGTTGCATACAACCCTGTCTCATCAGCAACAATTTCACAATCGTTAATTCCATATGATCCTTCAAGAAATTTGTATTTTGTAGAAGTGTACTACCCAGTAAATTTACCATTTTATATCTCTGTACCAATACTTTCTCCTTATGCACCGTTTCAATTTGCTTTAGTGTTTAAAAGTCCATTTTGGGAAGAAATATGGGATTCAAGCAACGATTATTCAAGAATAGGGATCCCTAACGGAAATGGATACGAAGATTCTGTTAAAACTTACAGAATTCCTGTATATAAAAACGGAGTTTTAATTTATGGTTCAGAACCAGGTAAAGTTGTTGACCCTTTAGATCAACCACCATTGGTATATTTTAAAAGACCATATCCAAATACTACTCTTTCTGGTAAAATTTATTTGGAAGGACAAACTGTAGATGATAAAGGTATAGAAAAATTTATATTTTATGTACATGATCCTGAGACAATGCAAATATTATGGGTATCAACTCATACACAATATGTCCAAGGAAACTCAACTGCAACTTTTACTACATTTTGGGATTCTGATAATTTCCCGAACGGTACTTATCTTATAAGAATGGTTTCTTATGATACAAATGGACAAACAGGAGTCGCTTTTGCTCAAATCAATATAGATCATGAATCTGGGCAACAACAAGATTTATCTTATCCAATTGTTAAGATTACATTTCCACAAAATAATGATGTTGTGCAGTCAAATTTTGAAGTGAGAGCTAATATAACAGATTACAATGGAGTAAGCTATGCTGAGCTGTGGTTAAATAATGTTTTTATTAGTTCAAAAACTCAAGGACCTTTTAATTGGTATGTAGATACTTCAAATTATCCTGAAGGTTCAACGATAACAATAAAAGTTGTAGGATATAATGTTTTGGGACTTTCTTCATCAGATGAAATAAAAGTTTATAAAATAACTAACCAACAACAGTCTACAACAACACAAGTTTTTTTTGAATACCCGAAAGATGGAGATAATGTTTCAGGTATTGTAGATGTTTATATAAATGTTATATCTTCTTATACAATTGTTGAAGTAGAATATTATATAGATGGATTTTTAGTGCACCAGACTAATATATCACCATATTCTTATCAGTGGGATACAACTTTAGTTAAAAATGGGACTCATACTATAACAGTAGTGGTATACGACAGTGTAGGTATATCTTCACAAACTATAACTGTAAATGTTTTAAATCTTCAAGATGATTTAAAACCTCAGATAGAAATTGTTAATATGATAGATGGTGAGACAATAATTGAAGATAAATATATTATAATAAAAATTAGAGATGACAAAGAATTATCTGCTGTTCAAATAAAAATAAATAATGAACTAATTTACGATTTAAAAAATCTTGCTACATCTTATGTTGAGATAAATTATTTAATAAGAGTTTCATCTTTTGTAAATGATAAAAGTTATTCGTTAGAGATTTTTGCTATTGATAATTCGTCACAAACTTCGTATTTAAAATATAATTTTTCTGTTTTATCTGAAATATCTAATAAAGAAGTGATAAAAAAGATTTATTTTGTATCTTTAAACAACGATGGAATAAACGATAATATTTCTTTTAGCAATAGTGTTGAGTTGTGTATATATGATGAAAAAGGTAAAAAAGTTTTTGAAGAAAAAAATATAAAGTTATGGGAACCTAAAGATTTACTGCCCGGTTTTTATATTTACAAAATTAAGACTGAGAATAAAATATATAAAGGTATTGTTGTAATAACAAAATAAGGAGTGAAAATAACTATGAAAAAATGGTTAATGATAATATTGTTAGCGTTTATAGGTTGCCAAAGTTTACATCAACCTTCAGTACAGGTTTTGCCATCACATATTAAAAAAATTGCTGTAAAACCGTTTGAAAATAGAACTAATGTTTTTGGATTAGAAGAATTGTTGAGATTAGAAATAAACAATGAACTGCTTAAAGATGGAAGGTTTACTATAACTAATGATATAAATAGTGCTGACGGATATATCTCTGGCGAAATTTTATATTATATTTTACAACCTATTGTTTATGGTGAAAATTTTGAACCAATACAGTATAAGTTGAGATTGATTATAAACCTGTATTTTGTTGATAAAGTTAACAACCTGACTTTATGGGAAGAGCCTAATCTTGAAGAAACTTTATTTTTTTCTGCAGCAACTTTGCCCGGAGGTTTAACTGAAGAAGAAGCGAAAAAAACTGTAGTTTATAATATGGCAAAAAAAGTTTATCTACGTACTATTGAAGGATTTGGTTCTGTTTCAGGACGTTCATATAAAAAAGTACCATAAAAATTTAAAAAATATGGAATATAATTATAAAGAGTTTGTAAAAAACATAAATAAAATTATAAACACTCATAAAATTTTTTTCTTCTACGGAGAAAATAGTTATTATATGTTAGAAACAATTAATTTGGTTATTTCGAAACTGAAAAATGCTGTAAAAGAAATAGTTTATTCTTGGGAAATTGATGTCGAAGATATTATAAAGATGTTCCCTACATTGAATTTGTTTACTCAAACAGTAGTTATCGTGTTGCGTTATTTTAATACAGCTAAGAAAAGTTTTATGGAACAAATTACAGATTTTTTAAAATTATACAATGGCGAAAATTTTTTGTTTTTGTTATATGAAGAAAAAGTTTTTGCTAAAGAAAAAATTGAGCCACCACTTAGTTTCTTTTTTTCCAATTGTGTAGCTGTAGATTTCCCAAATTTAACAAAACAAGAAATTATTACCGAGTTTATTCCTAAAAAAATTGATTTCAAATTGACAGAGCAAGCTAAAGAATTGTTGTGTGAATATGTAAATAACGACCTATGGTTATTATTGAACGAGATTGAGAAATTAAGATATTTTGTTTCAGATAAAAAAATTGTTTCTGAAGAAGATGTGATAAAATGTTGTAGTGAATACGAATTTTCTGAAATTCAGCAGTTAGTTAATGGAATAGTTAACAATGATATCAAACAAAATTTTGATTTGTTAAATAAGTTGATTTCTAATAAGGTAAATGAAATACAAATTTTGACTTATCTCTATAAATATTTTAGGAAGAATTTTATATTGAAAAAAATACCTTTGCAAAAAGTATATCGTATAATGAAAGAAATACAAACTGCAGATGTAAAACTAAAAAGTTTGTCTATAAATAAAAGAGATATTCTATTAAATTGTATTTTAAAACTTACACAAATTTATAATGAATAAGCTTAATTTAAACTTAATTTAAGTAGGTGTTGATAAGAAATTAGCAACTAGTTTTGCTGCGGAAGATTTCAATCTTGCTGCTTTGTTTTTGTGTATATAATGCACTTTTGCAGCTTTATCAACTGCTTTGTAGAAAAGGGCCAAGGTTTGTTTTACTTCTTCAGATTTTTTTTCTTGGATAAGTTTTATTAATTGTTTTTTAAGT
>CAZFSG010000008.1:29585-43365 GCA_964521665.1 uncultured Elusimicrobia bacterium | reverse complement strand
AATAAAGTTTGTAAAGTTGTGTTAACTAAAAATGATGTTCTTTGAGATACAAAAATTACAATTGGTAACCGCAGGCTTGAGCCTGCGCATATTATTTGTAGTTGTAGACCTTGGTCTGTTGAAATAAATTAAAGCAAAGCAAGCTTTGCAACTACAATTTTTTTATTTATTTTGTAGTAGCAGACCTTGGTCTGCTAAAATAGAGCAAAGCAAGTTTTGCAACTACAATTTTTATTTATTTTTGTAGTGGCAAACCTTGGTTTGCTAAAAATTGTGATTTTGTTCTGAATGTGGAAATGTAAGTGAAATTACAAAAGAAATGCAACAACATGTTGTTGCAGTCCAAAAAATTTGTATCCGCTAACTTTAATTAGCGTTTTGCGAACATAAGCGCTGATATAAAATTACCGAATACAATATGGTGAGCAGTAGTAGGAAACTTTAATCTAACTTTAAAAGGATTGTGATATAAAAAATGCAATAACACTGTTATTGCAGTTCAAAAAATGCAACAACAAAGTTGTTGCACTCCAAATTTTTTAGTTATTTTGGAGTGCAATAACCGCGTTATTGCTAAAAACTGCAACAACACGGTTGTTACAGTCCAAAAAATTTGTAGTCGCAGAGTTTAGTTTGCGGTTTTATTATTTTATGCACTTATTTTTTAATTTATCATAAAATAGTTACCAAAACTATTTTTGAGGAAGGAGAAAAGGTATGATATTAGTTATAAAAAACGATATTACTGAAGAACAGTTTAATCATATAATAGAAAAAATCAAAGAGTTAGGTTTTACACCACATATATCCCGTGGTGTGAAAAAAACAATAGTAGGTCTTATTGGTGAACAAGCGGAACGCTACAAAGAAATTTTTGAATCAATGGAAGGAATAGAACATATTTCCGAAATTGAGAAACCGTTTAAGTTAGCAAGTAGAGAGTTTAAAGAAGAAAATACTGTTATAAAAGTCAATCCTGAAGTTGAAATAGGAGGTAAAAAAATTGTTGTTATAGCAGGACCTTGTGCTGTTGAATCTAAAGAACAATTTTTATCTATTGCAAAAGAAGTAAAAAAATATGGAGCAAGTTTGTTACGAGGAGGAATTTTTAAACCACGCACTTCACCATATACATTTCAAGGATTAGGTAAGGATGGACTAAAAATACTTAAGGAAGTTAAAGAAGAACTTGGTATAGGTATTGTATCTGAAGCAATGAGTGTTGAACAAGTTAAACTTTTAGAAGAATATGTTGATATAATACAGATAGGGGCTAGGAACGTACAAAACTTTGATTTACTTAAAGCAGTTGGGAAAACAAATAAACCGGTATTGTTAAAACGTGGTATGGCAACTACTATAAAAGAATGGTTAATGTCAGCAGAATATATTATGTCAGAAGGAAACTATAATGTAATACTTTGTGAACGAGGAATACGTACTTTTGAAGATTCAACAAGGTTTACTTTAGACCTTAACGCAATACCTGTGGTAAAAAGTTTATCACATTTACCAATAATTGTAGACCCTAGCCACGGTATAGGAATAAGAAATTTTGTATGTACAATGGCAAAAGCAGCTGTTGTAGCAGGTGCTGACGGGTTACTTATAGAAGTGCATAACAAACCTGAAGAAGCGCTTTCTGACGGACCACAAAGTATTTATCCAACACAGTTTGCTCAACTTATGGATGAACTTAAAAAAATTGTTGAAGTTATCGGTAGAAGTTTGTAGTTGTGGAAATTTATAAAAAAATGCAAAAATATCAAATAAACAAAGTTGCAATAGTTGGTGTAGGACTTATTGGTGGTTCAATTGGGTTGGCATTAAGGAAAAATTTGCCTTCTGTTATAGTTACAGGTGTTGGAAGAAATATTAACAGATTAAAATTAGCAAAACAAAAGAAATGTATCAATAATTTTACTACTGATCTTAAAGAAGGAGTAAAAGATGCTGATGTAATAATTATTTGTGTTCCAGTAGAGCTAACTGCTAAATTTATAATTTCTGTACTTCCATATGTTAAAAAAGATGCGATAATAATAGATGTTGCATCAGTAAAAACTGAAATAATCAAAAAAGTAAGACAAAAAATTTTTATAGAAAGAAAGAAAAAAAACTTGCATTTTATTGGTTGTCATCCGTTAGCAGGTCTTGAAAAATCAGGATTTGAATATGCAAAAGAGGATTTGTTTGAAAATTCAGTATGTGTAATATGTTACGACAAAACTTTATGTTCTAAAGAAGCAGCAAAAAAAATAAAGTTTTTATGGGAAACAATTGGTGCAAAAGTTGTATATCTTGATGCACAAAAACATGATAAAATTCTTGCACTAACAAGTCATATGTTACATTTAATATCATATGTTTTAACAAAACAAATTAATTCAAAAAAAGAATATCTGAAATTTACTGCAGGTGCATATAAAGATATGACACGTATTTCGGCATCAAATCCTTATATGTGGGCACAGATATGTTATATAAACAGAAAATTTATAAAAAAATGTCTGAAAGATTTTATAAAATTGGTTAACAATGTGTTGAAACGGTTAGATAATTATACTCAACTAAGAAAATTTCTTAATTCTGCATACAAACTTAAAGTAAAATGAACAAAATAAAAGTGCATAAAAAAGATAAAATAAAAGCAGAAATAGAAGTGCCTCCAGATAAATCTATCACACATAGAGCTGTAATGTTAGCATCAATATCATCGGGTGAATCTGTAATATACAACTTTTTAAATAGTAAAGATTGTTATTCTACTATAGAAGCTTTTAGGTCACTTGGCGTAAAAATTGTTGAAGAAAAAAATATTTTAAAAGTTTATGGTGTTGGTATGGAAGGATTAAAACAACCAAAAAATGTTATTGATGCAGGTAATTCTGCTACTACAGTGAGATTGTTATCTGGGATTATTGCAGGTAATGATATAGAAGTAAAAATTGTTGGTGATGAAAGTTTATCAAAACGTCCAATGAAACGAATAATAGAACCTTTATCTCTTATGGGAGCAAAAATTACTGCTACAGAGAATAATTATTTACCTATGGTTATTCACGGTAGTAAACATTTGAAACCTCTAACTTGGGAAAGCAAGATTGCTTCTGCACAAGTAAAATCTTGTATATTATTTGCAGGAATGTATGCTGAAGGTGAAACTGTGTATATAGAACCTGTTCTTTCGAGAGACCATACTGAACGTATGTTGCAATATCTGAATGTTAATATTGAAAAGAAAGATAGAATGTGTATAATTAAAGGAAAGATAAAAAGTATAAAAAATTTTGAGATTGAGATACCTGCTGACCCTTCTTCTGCAAGTTATTTTATAGCAATTGGTGTTTTAACAAAAAATTCTGAGATAGTGATAAGAAATGTTTGTGTTAATCCTACGAGGATGGGATTTATAAATACTTTAATAAAAATGGGTGCAAATATAAGTTTAGCAAATTTAACAACAAAATATAACGAACCTGTAGCAGATATTATTGTAAAAAGTAGTAGACTGAAAGGAATAAAGATCACAGCAGATGATGTACCATCAATGATAGATGAGCTACCACTTTTAGCTGTTATAGCAACACAAGCTGATGGTGCAACAGAGATACATGGTGCACAAGAGTTAAGAGTAAAAGAATCTGATAGAATCAAAACGATAGTTTCTGAACTACAAAAGTTAGGTGCAAAAATAATAGAACTTGAAGATGGAATGATTGTTATGGGAAACACAAAACTTTCTTCAAAAGGTACAATAGAATTAGAATCTTACAAAGATCACAGAATTGCATTAAGTTTAGCAGTAGCAGGAACTATTTCTGAAGGAAATGTTGTTATAAAAGATGCTGATTGTGTAGATATATCATTTCCAAACTTCTGGGAGATTTATAACAGTTTATAAAAAACTGATGAAAACAATTGTAATCGCAATAGATGGTCCTGCAGGTGCTGGAAAAACAACTGTTAGTAAACTTGTTGCTAAGGAGTTAGGATTTATACATGTGGATCCTGGGGCAATGTACCGCGCTGTTACATATAAGTTGTTAAACTCAAATATACCTTTAGATGATATAGAAAAAGTTAACTCTGAATTAGACAAAATGGAAATAGAAACAAAGATTTGTAATAACGAAGTTGTAATTTATATTGAGGAAAAAGACGTTTCTTCTGAAATGAGATCAGAATATGTTTCAGTAAATGTTAACACTGTAGCTGCCATACCACAAGTAAGAGAAAAACTTCGTAAAATACAACGTAGTATCGGCGAAAAATATAATTGTGTAATGGAAGGGAGAGTTATTACTACCGTCGTTTTTCCTGATACAAAATTTAAGTTTTATCTTGACGCGCCTATAGAAGAACGTGCGTTACGTAGATACAAAGAATTGTTACAAAAAGGTGAAAAAATAAGTTTTGAAGATGTTAAAAAAGCTATCATTCAACGGGATCAGTTGGACAAAACACGTGGAATTAATCCGTTAAAAATAGATAAAGATGCAATTGTAATTAACACTTATGGGTTAACACAACAAGAAGTTGCTCAAAAAATTATTTCTTATGTTAAATCAATGTTATGAAAATAATTTTAGCAAAACATGTCGGTTTTTGTAAAGGTGTTAACAGATGCATATCTTTAGTTGAACAAGAAATTAAAAATAAAAACAAAGTTTATGCATTAGGTGAACTTCTGCATAACCAACAAGAAATGTTAAGGTTGGAATCTTTAGGCGTTAAAGTGATTAAAGATATAAAGGAACTAAATGGATTAAAAGATATAACTTTAATAATTCGTACTCATGGTATTGAAAAAGAATTATATCAAAAGTTACTATCACAAGATGAAATAAAAATTGTTGATGGTACCTGCCCAATTGTTAGAAAAAATCAAATTATTGTAGAAGAATATTCAAAAAATGGGTTTAATGTTATAATCTATGGTGATATTGACCATCCTGAGATAAAAGCGTTAGTATCTTATGTATCTCCTGAACGTAAGAAATATGTGATTTCGTCATTAGAAGATATACAAAAAATAGACATTAGTCCTTTTGAACCTGTTATTTTAATTTCGCAAACTACAAAACCAGTTAATGAATACAAAAAAATTTGTGTTTTGTTAAAAACAAAATTTAAAAATATTAAAATGTTCAATACAATTTGTAAAGAAACTATTTTAAGAGAACAAGAAATTGAAAATTTGTCAAAAAAAGTTGGTATGGTTATAATAATTGGTGGGAAAAATTCCGCAAATACAAAAAAACTGGTATCTATTGCAAAAAAATATAATGATAATGTAGTTTCTATAAGTTGTGAAAAAGATGTAGAAAATTTAAAAATTGAAAAAGATGAAACTGTTGGTGTATTTTCAGGAGCGTCTACTCCAAAATGGTTAATACAAAAAATAGTTGAAAGGATTAATAATGATACAAAATAATAGAGAAAATCAACAATTGTTTGTCATATCTTTGATACTTTTAATATTTTTCACAGTCATATTTTTATTTGCTACAAAATTTGTGAATAACAATTATGATAAAACAGATATGTTAAACCTTATGTTTAACCAGAATTTGTATTTATTTAGTTATAATAACAAAGATACTGAAGAATATATTGACAACTTAAGGTATAAGATTATAAAAAATATATCACCACTTATTATTGTTCGTTATAAATACGATCCTCATAAACATAGCTTATATTCATTAGCACAAATGATGGGGATAAATGTAGAATCTATCCGGAGTACAAATTATATTGAAGCTGGTGGATTGTTATATCCAGGTAAAGACCTTTTGTTACATAACAAAAAAGGTATGTTGTATAAAATACCACAGGATAATATTTCAGTATCAACAATAGCAAAAAAATTTTCAAAAGATATAAAACAGATTTGCGAAATTAACGAAATACCACCAAATTATGTGTTTAAAAAAAATGAATATGTTTTTTTACCTGATACATACATAAAATTTAAAGATTTTATGTTGCCATTGTTCAATACAAAGATTACATCAAAGTTTGGGTTAAGAAAACATCCTATATTTGGAATTTTAAAATATCATGAAGGAATTGATTTAAAACAACGATATGGTGCACCAGTAAGAGCAGCATGTGATGGTAGAGTAATCTATGCAGGATGGGCTGAAGGATATGGGAATCTTGTGATATTGAAACATCATAAAGGATTTACAACATATTATGGACATTTGTCAAAAATACGTGTTAAAGTAGGTAGGTGGGTGTATAAAGGACAAATTATTGGTAATGTTGGAACAACTGGGTGGACTACAGGGCCACATTTACATTTTGAAGTAAGAAAAGATGGTGTCCCTATTGACCCAAAAAAAGTGTTGTTTTGAGGTAAATAAATATAAACTAAGCTAAACCGATGTTAAGGGGGAGTTGGAAAATATAAAAATTTGGTTCTGTTAACTAAAAATGATGTTCTTCGAGATACAAAAATTATAATTCGGTATTCGCAGACTCCATCCTGCATAAATTATTTGTAGTTGTAAACCTTGGTTTGCAAACACTTTTGTAATTGCAGACCTAGGTCTGCGAAAATAGAGCAAAGCAAGTTTTGCTACTATTTTTATTTATCTTGTAGTAGCAACCCTTGGTTTGCTAAAAATGTGATTTGTCTTGAATGTGGAAGTGTAAGTGAAATTACAAAAGAACTGCAACAACATGGTTGTTGCAGTCCAAAAGGTAAGTTTGATTTTTTGAGTAGTTGCAGGCTTAAAGCCTGCGTAATTAATTTCATTAAAAACTTTAGGAGGAAATTTGTATGAAAAAAGGGATACATCCAAACTATGTTGACTGTATAGTAACTTGTGCCTGTGGCTACACTTTTAAAACAAGGTCTACAAAACCTGAGATAAAAGTTGAGATATGTGGTAATTGTCATCCATTTTTCACTGGTAAACAAAAATTTGTTGATACTGCAGGTAGGGTTGAAAAGTTCATGAAAAAATATGGTGAGAAATTTGATATAACCCAAAGAAAGAAAAAAGAAAAAGTACAAAAAAAGTCCGCTGAAAAGATTAAAAACACTACTGAAAAAATTTTAACCACAAAAACTACAAGAAAAAAGAAAGAATAATCTATGTTAGACCTAGAGATAATAAAAAATTGTGAACAATTAATTGAACAGAAAAAAAGTTTGGAACAAAAACTTGCAGACCCTCAACTTATTAATAACCCACAAGAGTATCATAGTATTGTTGTTGAGTATAATCGCATAGCTAATATTGTTTCTGTATATCAACAGATTGTGAATATACATAACAAAATTGAAGAACTTAAGAAAGAACTGAACAGTTCTGAAGATCAGGAATATAAAACTTTAGTCGAAGAAGAAATTTCTAAATTAAATAAAGAAAATTTTGATTTAGAACAAAAATTATTAACTTTGCTTTTACCGCAGGAACCTCAGGAAAATAAAAATGTTATTCTTGAAATACGAGCAGGTACTGGTGGAGAAGAAGCAGCGTTGTTTGCAGGAGATCTGTTTAGGATGTATAGCAAATATTGTGCAAAAAAAGGATGGAAAATAGAAATTTTAGATATTAACCAAACAGGACTTAAAGGGATAAAAGAAGTGATATGTTATGTTTCAGGAAAAGATGTGTATAAGTATCTTCAGTATGAAAGTGGGGTGCATAGAGTTCAGCGTGTGCCTATTACAGAATCCTCCGGAAGAATTCATACTTCAGCAGCAACTGTCGCTGTGTTACCCGAAGCTGAAGAAATTGATGTTGAGATAAGACCCGAAGATATTGAAATAGAAACATTTCGTGCATCAGGTCATGGTGGTCAACATTTACAAAAAACAGATTCTGCTGTAAGGATTAAACATAAACCTACTGGTATTGTTGTCCAATGTCAAGATGAACGTTCTCAGATAAAGAATCGTGAGCGTGCATTAAAAATTTTGAGAGCAAAGTTGTATGATTTAAAACTACAGCAACAGCAACAAGAAATTGCAAAATTAAGAAAGTCACAAGTAAAATCTGGAGACAGGTCTGAAAAAATACGGACATACAATTTCCCACAAAATCGTGTAACTGACCACAGAATAAATTTAACATTGTATAATCTTCAGGAAGTTTTAGATGGCGAGTTAGATGAAATTATTAATGCTTTAATTCAAGCTGAATTAAAAGAAAAAATTGCACAGATGGTTAAAAAATGAATACAATAAACAAAGTTTATAATGAAGTATTTAACAAACTTAGAGGTTTTAACTCGCCACATATTGAAACAGAACTAATTATTTCAAAAACACTAAATTTAGAAAAAGTTCAAATTTATACTTATCCAGAAAAAATTGTACCACAAGAAAAGTTGCAATTGATATACAAAAATTTGAATTTAAGGTTAAAACGTAAACCAATTGAATATATATTTAATGAAAAAGAATTTTTTTGTCTCAATTTTTATGTAGATGAAAATGTCTTTATACCGAGACAAGAAACCGAGTTTTTAGTTGAGGAGGTAATAAAGCTTATCTCCACTTATAATTTTACAACAATAGCTGATATTGGCACAGGTTGTGGCAATATAGCAATTAGTATTGTTAAAAATATAAAATCGAATATAAAAATGTATGCAACAGATGTTTCTATTAAAGCTTTAGATATTGCGAAAAAGAATGCTGTTCTTCATAACGTTGAAGATAGAATAAATTTTGTGTTGACAGACAAACTTAAGTATTTTATACAAAATTCTATAATTTTAGACATTATTGTTTCTAATCCGCCATATGTTACAGAAGAAGAATATAAGAATTTACAGCCAGAAATTTATTATGAACCAAAACAAGCGTTAGTAACACCTACTGGATTAGAATTCTATAAATATTTTGCTTCATATGGTAAGAAAGTTTTAGCTAAAGATGGATATATAGTTGTTGAGATTAATCCAAATTTATATGATAAAATTTGTGAATTGTTTAAAAAAAATAATTTTTGTATTTGTAAAACTATGTATGATTATCAAAACTTACCTCGAATAATTGTTGTAAAATTCGAAAAATAATTAAAAAATGGAAAAATATATAATTGAAGGTGGATATAAACTACACGGAAAAGTCTCTATTTCAGGTTCAAAAAACGCTTCCTTACCAATTCTTATTGCTACATTATTAACTGATAACAAAGTTATTCTTCATAATGTTCCTAAATTAAAAGATGTGGATACTACTATTTCAATAATTGAATTTTTAGGTAAAAAAGTTGTCTGGAAAGATGAATCAACTTTAGTAGTTACTCAATCAGGAACTGCGTATAAAGAAAAAGGGTTTGTTGTCGCTCCATATGAACTTATCAAAAAAATGAGAGCAAGTTTTCTTGTTTCAGGCGCGTTATTAGCAAATTATAACAAAGTTAAAACAGCCCTACCTGGAGGTTGTGCAATAGGTGTTCGTCCTGTAGATATACATATTAAAGCTTTTGAACAATTGGGTATTGAACATTACATAGAATCAGGTTATGAAGTTTTTATAAAGAAAAAAAGAGTCCCAAAAAATTCTGTAATAAAATTTCGGTATCCATCAGTAGGTGCTACAGAAAATATACTTATGTTTTTATCAAAAATACCACAGCAAGTAACTATACTAAACGCAGCATGTGAGCCAGAAGTTGTAGATTTAGCAAATTTTTTGAAAAAATTAGGTGTACAAATTGAAGGTGCTGGAAGTAGAACTATAAAAATTGTTGGTTGTAAAAAATTCACAAGTTCAGACATAGAATATACTGTTATACCTGATAGAATTGAAGCAGGAACTTTTATTATTGCTGCTGCAATTACAAAAGGTGAAATTGAACTTAATAATGTTGAACCACAACATCTAACATTTGTGATTAACAAACTAAGAAAATCTGGATTAGTCATTGAAACTGAAAACAATAAAATATATGTGTTATGGAAAAAGAGCTTAAAACCACAAAATATTACCACTAGACCATATCCATATTTCCCTACAGATTTACAAGCACAATACATGGCACTTATGTGTACATTAAAAGGTAGTTGTGTTATAAAAGAAACAGTTTTTGAAAATAGATTTTTACATGTTGGTGAGCTACTTCGTATGGGAGCAAACATTGTTGTTGAAGGACGTAAGGCTATAGTGTTTGGTGTTGAAAAACTTAAATCTGCGGAAGTTATGGTTTCTGACTTAAGGGCAGGTGCTGG
Source organism: uncultured Elusimicrobia bacterium (assembly GCA_964521665.1). Taxonomy (GTDB): domain Bacteria; phylum Elusimicrobiota; class Endomicrobiia; order DTEH01; family DTEH01; genus JANXDG01. The sequence goes on along the minus strand of CAZFSG010000008.1, from coordinate 33,162 downwards.
ATTGGTTTTAGCAGCACTCGCAGCAGAGGGTGTCTCAAAAATTTCGCATATTTATCATCTTGACCGTGGATATGAAAAGTTAGAAGAGAAAATTTCTTTATTAGGGGGAAAAATAAAACGTATTGATGAATGAACTAAAATTTTCAGCAAAAGTAAAAAAAATAATTTATGATGTAAAAACTTATGGTGATAGTGCCGTAATAAAATACACTCGTATGTTTGATACAATAAAAGATTTTTCATTAAAAGATATAAAAGTTGAAATAAAAAAATCGCCAAATATAAATGACAAATTGTTTAAACGTTCAATACAATTTGCAATAGAAAATATTAAAAAATTTCATATTGCTGAATATAAAAATATAAAAAAATTTTGGTTCACCAAATATAATAACATTGTGGCTGGACAAAAACTTGTTCCTGTAGATTCCGTTGGTATTTATATTCCTGGAGGAAGATATGGATATAATTACATTTCAACCTTACTTATGACAGTAATACCAGCTCAAATCGCAGGTGTAAAAAAAATTGTTGTTGTAACACCACCAAAAAATGTTTCTGAATATTTTCTGTATACTGCATACTTGTTAAAAATTAGAGAAGTTTACAAAGTTGGTGGAATACAAGCTATTGCAGCTTTAGCATTTGGTACAAAAACAATACCTAAAGTTGACCTTATAGTAGGACCAGGAAACATATGGGTTAGTGAAGCTAAAAGACAACTTGTTGGAACTGTGGGTATAGATCTTATTGCGGGACCGTCAGAAGTAGTAGTTGTTGCTGATGATTCATATCCTGTGGAGATAGTTGTTTTTGAACTACTTGCTCAAGCTGAACATGATAAAAATGCAAAAAGTTGGTTAATAGCTTTAAATAAAACTATAATTGAAAAAATAAAAAATTATATTTTGTTAAACGCAAAAGAGATGGTTTCACAAATACAATTTAAATATGTAAAAAATATAAATCGTGTTGCAGATATGATTAACCAAATTGCTCCAGAACATCTAACTTTGTTAACAAAAAAACAAAATGTTATTTTACCCAAAATAAAAAATGCAGGTGCTATATTTTATGGTAAAAATCCGTCAGCAGTGTTTGGTGATTATACTGCAGGACCATCTCATGTTTTACCAACAGGTACTACTGCGAGGTTTTCATCAGGATTGTCAATAATTACTTTTTTGAAAAAAATTAGTTTGGTAAATTTTTCAATAGGACCAACAAAAAAGTTTGCTGAATATACTTCTAAACTTGCTGAAATTGAAGGTATGCAATGGCATAATAAAAGAGTACAATTAAGTTAATAATTTTGAAAAAAAAATTTTTTTAATAGAGATGTTTATGAAAAGAAAAGTTAAACTACAAAGAGTCACTAAAGAAACTAAAGTTAAAATAGAATTAAATTTAGATGGGAAAGGAAAATACAAAATTTATACTTCAGTTCCATTTTTAGACCATATGTTGGAACAGTTTAGTTTGCATAGCGGTTTTGATCTATACATCAAAGCAATAGGAGATATTTTTATTGATGATCATCATCTTGTCGAAGACATAGGTCTTGCATTAGGACAAGCGTTTTTAAAAGCAATAAGAGATAAAAAAGGTATAAAAAGATATGGACAAATTCTTTCTGTGATGGATGAATCTTTATCTTACATAGTTGTGGATATTTCAGGCAGACCTTATTTAGATTTTAAAGTAAAATTTTTACCTGAATACAAAAAATCATCTTTTGATTATAGGTTGATAAAAGAGTTTTTTAAATCTTTTGTTAACGAAGCAAAAATTACATTGCATATAAAACTTCTTCAAGGTGAAGATAACCATCATATTTGTGAATCAATTTTTAAAGGAGTAGGTCGAGTATTGAAAAATGCTGTAGAATTAAATAAAAATAAAAATTTATTATCAACAAAAGGAGTTTTATAATTGATGAATAAAAAAATTGAAATTTTTGATACAACATTACGTGATGGTGCACAAACATACGGTGTGAGTTTTTCTGTATCTGACAAAATTAAAATAGCAAAACTTTTAGATGAACTTGGTGTAGATTATATAGAAGGGGGTTGGCCAGGAAGTAATCCAAAAGATATAGAGTTTTTTAAACAAGCAAAAAAGTTAAAACTTAAAACTGCAAAAATTGTTGCATTTGGTTCTACTAGAAGAAAAAATATAAAACCATACGAAGATCAAAATCTTACTGCGATAATTTCATCTGGTGTTTCAGTAGCGTGCATTTTTGGTAAAACCTGGAAATTACATGTTGAAAAAGCTTTACAGACAACTTTACAAGAAAATCTTAATATGATTCATGATTCAATAAAATTTTTAAAAGAACATAAACTTAAAGTTATATATGATGCAGAACATTTTTTTGATGGGTACAAATCTGATAAATCCTACGCATTGAAATGTTTGTTAACAGCATACCAAGCTGGTGCTGATTGTATTGTTTTAGCAGATACAAACGGTGGTTCACTCCCTTCAGAAGTAAAACAAATTGTTTGTGATGTTATAGAATTTTTTAAAACTAAAAATATAAAAGTAAAACTTGGTATACACGCACATAATGATAGTGACTGTGCAGTAGCAAATACTATTATAGCTGTTGAAAATGGGTGTGAACATGTTCAAGGAACAATAAACGGTTTAGGAGAGCGTTGTGGTAATGCAAATCTTTGTTCTGTAATCCCAGCATTAATGTTAAAACTTAATTATGATGTAATACCAAAAAAAAATCTTAAAAAACTTACTGAAATATCGTTAGAAGTTTACGAAATTGCAAATCTTATACCTAATGAAAGACAACCATATGTTGGATATTCAGCATTTGCTCATAAAGGTGGTGTACATGCATCTGCTGTTGCAAAAGATGCTCGTTCATATGAACATATAAATCCAGAACTTGTAGGAAACAAACGTAAAATTTTGTTATCAGAACTTGCTGGTAAGTCAAGTTTGTTGTTCTACAAAAATGTTTTAGGTACTGAACTTACTGAAGAACAGATTGCAAAAATAATAAGGGTTATGAAACAAAAAGAATATGATGGGTATTCTTATGAAAATGCTGAAGGTTCTTTTGTAGTTTTGACAGCAAAAATTCTTAACAAATACAAAGAGTTTTTCAAAATTAAAGGTTTCCGAGTTATTATAGAATATAAGGAAGAAAAGAATGAAATTATTACTGAAGCAACTTTGAAACTTGAAATTAATGGTAATCTTGAACATGTTGTAGCAGAAGGTGATGGTCCTGTGAACGCTTTAGATAACGCGTTGAGAAAAGCATTAATAAAATACTATCCAACATTAAAAAAAGTTAAATTAACAGATTTTAAAGTGCGTGTAGTCAATCCAGAAGCAGGAACTGCAGCAAAAGTTCGTGTTAGTATTGAATCAATGGCAGAAAAAGAGTTGTGGTCAACCGTAGGTGTGTCAGAAAATATCATAGAAGCTTCATGGGAAGCATTAAGAGATGCTATTGAATATTACTTATTGAAAAAAGTAAAATGAATTTCATATTTGATTTTAATTTATCAAAAATATCAATTATATTTTTTTTTACTAATATTAA
>CAZFSG010000008.1:19334-29485 GCA_964521665.1 uncultured Elusimicrobia bacterium | reverse complement strand
AAATGTAAGTTCTGGAAATAAAAATAATGTTCTTTGAGAATTATGGATTTCGAATTTTGTATTGTGGATTTGTTATTTGGTTGTCACAGACTTTAGCCTGCGTTTTTATTATTTTACGCAACCTAAAAGGTTGCGGCTACCATGATGTGTGGTCTGTTATCTAAGCAAATTATAGAGTTGTTCATACATCATATAAAATAGTTATCAGAACTTGAAATTAGAGGAGGTACTGGTAAATGAGAAGAGGAAGAAAAAGAAGAAGAGAAACACATCCTTATATCTCTATAGAATTAACAAGTAACCAAGTTAAAAAAACTTCTGTTAGAGCACCACATAGGGCACTTTTGTATGCAACAGGGATTTCTTCTTCAGACATGAACAAACCTTTTATTGGTATAGCATCAGCATATAGTGATATTGTACCTGGTCATATTCATCTTCGGGAACTTGAACGATGGATAGAACGAGGTATTGTAGAAGCTGGTGGTGTGCCTTTTGTGTTCGGTGTAATAGGAATTTGTGATGGTATAGCAATGGGGCATCAAGGTATGCATTATTCTTTACCATCAAGAGAACTTATTGCTGATTCTATAGAATCTATGATAAAAGCACATTGTTTTGATGGTATCGTGTTATTAACAAACTGTGATAAAATTACACCTGGTATGATAATGGGTGCGGTAAGAGTTAATGTTAACATACCAATGATAGTTGTGACTGGTGGTCCAATGCTTGCTGGATATTATAAAGGCAAAAGAAGATCTTTAGTAAGGGATACTTTTGAAGCTGTTGGTCTTTATGAAGCAGGGAAAATTTCTCAAGAAGAACTTTCACAACTTGAATGTGCTGCATGTCCAACTGCGGGTTCGTGTCAAGGACTTTATACTGCAAACACTATGGCATGTTTAACTGAAGCAATGGGGCTATCATTACCATATTGTGCAACAACACCAGCTGTTTTGTCAGAAAAAAAACGTATTGCATATGAATCTGGCAGACGTATAGTACAAATGGTATATGAAAACTTAACACCATTAAAAGTTTTGTCGTACAATTCAATTTATAACGCTATAGTGGTAGATGCTGCACTTGGTGGATCAACTAACTCAGTTTTACATCTAAAAGCAATTGCGTATGAAGCAGGAATTAGGTTTGATATAAAACTTTTTGATGATATCTCAAAAATTGTTCCAAATATAGTAAGGTTAGAACCCGCAGGTGATTTATATATGGAAGATTTGCATAAAGCAGGCGGTATACCTGCAGTATTAAATGTGTTACAGAAATATTTAAAAAGTGCAAATACAGTTTCTGGTAAAAACATACTTGAAATTGCTCAAGAAGGAAAAGTTGAAGATGAGAATGTTATACGCTATAAAAAACCATATTCAACTCAGGGAGGATTAGCAATACTCTATGGCAATCTTGCACCTGAAGGTGCGGTTGTTAAACAATCAGCTGTGTTACCAAATATGATGAAATTTGTAGGTCCTGCTGTGGTGTTTGATTCTGAACAAGCAGCAATGAACGCTATATTAAACAAAAAAATTAAGAAAGGTGATGTTATTGTCATACGTTATGAAGGGCCTAAAGGAGGTCCTGGAATGAGAGAAATGTTGGGTCCAACAAGTGTCCTTCAAGGTATGGGATTAGCTGATAAAGTTGCATTAATTACAGATGGTAGGTTCTCAGGTGGTACAAGAGGTCCTTGTATCGGCCATGTTTCACCTGAAGCAGCAGCTGGTGGTCCTATAGGTGTGGTACAAAATGGTGATATAATTGAAATCGATATTCCTAATAGAAAACTAAACATTCGTATTACTGATACAGAACTTGGTGCAAGATTGGCAAAATTACAGGGTGAACTTGCAACAAGAGAAAAAAAGTTTAAGACTGGATGGCTTGCAAGATATTGCGAATTTGTTACTTCAGCATCAGAAGGTGCTGTTCTTAAACCTAAAAGATGAAGATTCTACAATGGAACACATCCAAAGTTTTAGGTGGAGCTGAATTTAGAACTTTAGAACTTACAAAAGCTTTATTAGAAAAAGGTCATAAAGTATGTGTAGTATGTAGAAAAAATTCGTTGTTTGAAAAAAAACTTAAAGAAGAAAAAATTTGTTATATAAGTTATAAAACACAAATTTTAGGGTTTTTCAAAATTTCAATTTTTTTAAAAAAATGGAAACCAAATATTATACATGTTCATTCTGGCAAAGATTATGTTATATCGGTAATTCTTGGTATGTTGAACTCAATACCTGTAGTAATTCATCGGCGTCTTATGGCAAAAGTCCATTTAGTTACAAAATTTTTTATAAACATATGGCGGACAAAAATTATTGCAGTATCTCAAGTTGTAAAAGATGTTTTAATAAAAGAAAATAAATTCAAAGAAGAAAAAATAGAAGTAATTTATAATTCAATACCTAAAGAAAGATTTAACAAAAATCTTGAAATAATATCAAAACTTGAACAACAGTTTGATAAAAAGAATAAAAAGATAGTTTTAAGTGTAGGTAATCTTTATCCTACGAAAGGATTTGATGAACTTATAGAAGTAGTAAGAATTTTAAAAGATAAAATAAAAAACTTATTAGTATTAATTGCAGGTGAGGGTAGCGAAAGAAAAAAACTGGAGTTTTTAATTTCTCGTTATAATTTATCTAGTTTCATTAAACTTTTAGGTTACAGAGATGATATTATAGAACTTTTAACAATTTGTGATTGTTTTGTATTACTTTCTTATGAAGAACCTTTCGGTGTAGCATTTATTGAAGCGTTAGGTTGTGGAAAACCTGTAATTGGATATTATTGTGGTGGATTACCAGAGATAATTATTAATAATGAAGTTGGATTCTTAGTACCACCACATGATATCTATGCAGTAGCTGAAAAATTAGAAAAAATTTTGTTAGATGAAGAATTTTCAAAAAAGTTAAGTTTTAATGCTATAAATTATTTTAATAGAAAATTTGATTTTTATTCAATGGTAAACAAAATTGAAAATGTGTATTATAAATTAGTGAACACTTAATATTAAACTAAAAGTTTTCTCAACCATAAAAAGGAGTAAACAACAATGACAAAGAAGAAGGATACGGCAATTGAAAAAACAGGTGCTGAAATTTTTGTTGAATCGTTGGAAAAAGAAGGTGTCGAAGTAATGTTTGGTATCCCAGGCGGTGCTGTATTACCAATATTTGACAAAATTTATGATTCTAAAAAAATTAAGTTTGTGTTAACTAGGCATGAACAAGCTGCTGCACATATGGCTGATGGATACGCACGTGCTACTGGTAAAGTGGGTGTCTGTATTGCAACTTCAGGACCAGGTGCTACAAATCTTACTACAGGTATTGCAACAGCGTATATGGATTCAGTACCGATTGTTGCGTTTACAGGACAAGTTGCAACACACCTTATAGGTAATGATGCGTTTCAAGAAGCAGATACAACTGGTATTACAAGACCGATAACAAAACATAATTATCTAATAAAAGATGTAAAAGAACTTGCAAAAACAATAAGAGAAGCATTTTATATTGCTTCTACTGGAAGGCCAGGACCAGTGTTAATCGATATTCCAGTAGATATCCAACGTGCAAAAACTGAATTCATATGGCCAACAAAAATTGAACTTCCATCATATAAACCTACATATAAAGGTCATCCATTACAAATAAAAAAACTTGCTGATGCAATAAATGCTGCAAAAAGGCCTGTATTATATGTTGGTGGTGGTGTAGTGATCTCAAATGCTACTGAAGAATTGAAACAGCTTGCTGAAATTTGTCATATACCAGTTACCACAACATTAATGGCTATAGGAAGTTTCCCAGTAGATCACGAACTTTCATTAGGTATGTTAGGTATGCATGGCACTGTATATGCAAATTTAAGTATGCAAAATGCAGATCTTATAATAGCAGTAGGTGCAAGGTTTGACGACAGATGTACTGGCAAACTTGCAGGGTTCGCACCAAAAGCAGAACATATCGCACATATTGATATTGATCCTACAAGTATATCAAAAAATGTTGTTGCTGACATACCAGTAGTGGGCGACTGTAAGATGGTGTTACAAGAATTGTTAAAACTTGTGAAACCTAAAAAACATACTGAATGGTTAAAACAAATTGAAGAATGGAAAAATAAATATCCTTTAAAATATAAAGACGATGAAAAATTAAGACCTCAATATATAATTGAAGAAATTACAAAACTTACAAAAGGTGATGCTATTGTTGTCACCGAAGTTGGACAAAACCAGATGTGGGCTGCACAGTATTATAAACCAAACGGGCCAAGGAAATTTTTATCTTCAGGTGGGTTAGGAACTATGGGTTATGGATTCCCAGCTGCTATAGGAGCAAAGTTTGGTAAACCAAAAGATACGGTAATAGTCATTGCAGGTGATGGGTCATTTCAGATGAATATTCAAGAATTAGCCACTGCTGTAGTAAACAAGGTTAATGTTATTGTTTGCATAATGAACAATGGATATTTAGGCATGGTTCGTCAATGGCAAGAACTATTTTATAACAAAAGATATTCTCAAACATATCTTTGCACAAGAAAGTTAGGGAAAGTTAATTGTGAACCAGTCCCAGATTTTGTAGAAGTTGCAAAAGCATACAAAGCTGAGGGATTCAGAGTAACAAAGAAAGAAGAGGTTGTGCCAACATTGAAAAAAGCGTTTGAAATAAAAGATAAACCTGTAGTGATAGATTTTTGGATTGAAGAAGAAGAAAATGTTTTCCCGATGGTACCTGCAGGTGCATCGTTAGATGAAATAATTACAAGTTTAGCATAAAGAATTATAAAACAGGAGTAAAATTATGAATACAACAAATATCATTGATGGGAATAAAATTGCTAACCGAATAAAAAACGAAGTACAACAACAACTTGAAGAGTTGAAAAATAAGTTTTCTATAACACCAAAAATTGTATCTATTATAGTAGGTGAGAATCCTGCAACAAAAGTTTATGTGAATACACAATGTAAAGTTTGTGAAGAACTTGGTGTAAAAATTGAAGTGTTGTCGTTAAATAATGATATAACTGAAGATGAACTTGAACAAAGAATTGAACAACTTAATGCTGACAAAGATGTTAATGCGATAATGCTTAATCTTCCTTTACCACAACAGTTAAACCAAAGAAAGTTGCAAAATAAAATTTTGTCATTAAAAGATGTAGAAGGAATTACTGCAGAAAATTTAGGTAAACTTTTTTATGCTGAAACACCACCTGTTGTTGCACCATGTACTGCATTGGCTGTTATAGAGTGTTTAAAAGAAACAAAAGTTGAACTAAAAGGGAAAGAAGTTGTTATTGTAGGACATTCAGAAATTGTTGGCAAACCTGTCCTTATGTTGCTTCTTTCATCATTATTTAGTTCGCCAACACCTACGGTGTGTCATATTGCAACAAAAAATCTTGCTGAACATACAAAAAATGCTGATGTTTTAATTGTAGCTGTTGGGAAACCAAATTTGATAACTGCAGATATGGTAAAAGAGGGAGTAATTGTTATAGATGTTGGTATTAACAGAGTAAAAATTTTAGATGAAAATGGTAAAGAAATTATTGATGAAAAAACTGGTAAACCAAAAACAAAAATTGTTGGTGATGTAGATTTTGAAAATGTGTCAAAAAAATCCTCGTTTATAACACCGGTACCTGGTGGTGTTGGCGCAGTTACTCCTTGTATTTTAATAAAAAATTTGGTAAATTTAGTAAAACTTCAATATAATCTTCCAACTGAAGGATATAAAATTTTTTGAAGGATAATTATTTTATCGAAGGAGAAAATTTATGAAGTTTGAACCTTTTGTAGAAAAATGGTCTGCAGAAATTTGTGAAGTTGTTATAGGAGCTACTGTTCATGATGGCGGTTCAAGAAGTAAGACATTAAAAATAGGTGGGGCAAAAACTTTGCCATTCCTAAATTTTGAAGGTGGAGCAAAAAACAAACCTGCTATTGTAGCAGAAGTTGTGGATTATTTACCAGAAGATTTATGGCCAACTTTTTACGAAAATCTAAAAGATATTGTTTCAGATCCTATAAAATGGATAAAAGAAGTTGAAAAATTACAACCTGATGCTATATGTATAAGACTGTTATCTTGCCATCCTGATGTAAAAAATAATTCTGTAGAGTATATTAAATCTTTTATACCTGAAGTTTTAAAAACTACTTCGTTACCACTTATAATTCTTGGATGTGAACATACAGAACGTGATACTGAAATATTGCCAGTTGTATGTGAACTTACAAAAGGTGAGAAAATCCTTGTAGGGATGGCAGTGAAAGAAAATTATAAAACAATATCGTTGGCAGCATTTGCTTGTGGACATTCAGTAATTGCTCAAACTCCGCTTGATATAAATTTAGCTAAACAACTTAATATTTTGATAAACGATACAGGTGTCCCACTGGACAAAATTGTTATGCATCATACTACTGGTGGGTTAGGGTACGGATTTGAATATTGTTATTCAATAATGGAACGGTGTCGTCTTGCTGGTCTACAAGGAGACACCGTAATGGCTACACCTATTATAAATTTAATTGGCGAAGAAACTTGGAAAACAAAAGAAGCTAAAGCATCAAAAGAAGAAGAACCATTATGGGGTGAAGATCCGGTAAAACGTGGTATCTTATGGGAAACAACTACTGCGTTAGGTTACTTACAAGCAGGCAGCGACATCCTTGTTTTAGTTCATCCTGAAAGTATTAAAAATATAAAATCTTTTTTAAACCAGATATAAATTGATAAAACAAAAATTTTTATAAAAGGTTGAAACAGAACTAAATGGATAAAAAATTTATAAAAGGAATAATAGAAACATTAATTTTTATTACAGATAAACCATTGGGTATTAAAAAATTAGTCGAACTTATCAATATACCTGAAGTTAATGAAGAACTTGTTAAAGAACTTGTTGCTGAACTGCAGACAGAATATACAACACGTTCTGCTATAGAAATAAGAGAAGTTGCTGAAGGATATCAAATGGCAACAAAACCTGAGTTTTCAGAATATGTAAGAAGATTATATCAAGATAGGACGCTACTAAGATTATCCCCTGCTGCAATTGAAACATTAGCTATTATAGCATACAGACAACCTATAACAAAAGCTGAGATAGAACAAACACGTGGTGTCGATTGCACAACAGTATTAGAAACATTACTTGAACGTAAACTTATAAAAATTGTTGGCAGGAAAGAAGTTGTTGGCAGACCATTATTATACGGTACTACTCAAGAATTTTTGAAATATTTTGGTTTATCTTCTTTAAACGACTTACCACCTATTGAACAGTTTATCGAACAAAATGTTGAAGAACAAAGTGTATCTCAAGAAAATGTAGAAACAGAATCTCCTACTCTTATTGAAGAAAATATTACACAAAACATTAATAATCAAAATAATGAACCAACAGAAGAACGACAAAAATGATAATTTAGGAATTTCTACAATATATTTTTATAAAGAAATTGTTAAAAAAAATATTACCTGGCAGCAAATAAAAGATAAACTTTATCAACTTGACTTATCAGCAGTGGAACTCAATGCAGATATTCCTGTGGAATGGTTTAAAGAAATACAAAAAGATGTTGTTGAAAACAAAATAAAGGTTCTTTCATTACACAATTTTTGTCCTTCAGTGGAAAACATACCAAAAGGAAAGTATGGTTTTAATGTGTTTTCATTAACCTCTGCTGATGAACAAGAACATAACCTTGCAATAAAGTATACTTTAAGAACTATTGATTATGCTGAACTTGTAAACAGTAAAGCAGTAGTGCTACATTTAGGTGAAATTGAAACACAACCTACTGCAACAGAACTTTATGAAGTTGCACTACAATATGGTATTACATCTGAAATTTATCATAAATATAAATCATCTTTTTTATCCTCTCGTCAGAAAAATAAACAAAAATTTTTTGATTTGTTAAAAAAAACATTGGATAAAATCTTGCCATATGCTGAAAATAAAAAAATAAATCTTTGTATTGAAACACGTTTTTTCCCAAACGAAATACCTAATTTTGAAGAATTTGCAGAAATTTTTAGTTGTTATAAAAGTAATTATCTTCGTTATTGGCATGACTTTGGCCATGTTGAAATACAAACAATTTTTGGTTTTGAAAAAGGACATAAAAAATTTTTTGATACCTATGGAAATTATTTATTGGGTTATCACATACATGGAGTGAAAAATTTTGTTGACCATTATATCCCTTCAAATGATTCTCAGCCCAATTATAAAGAACTGTTAAAATATCAAGAAGATAAAATATATATATTAGAAATACATCCAAAAGAAAGTTTTGACAATCTAATTAAAGCAGTAAAATACACAAAATTGGTCCTTAATGGGAAATAGAAATGAGAGAATTTCGTCGTGATCTTATAACAGGTAGATGGATAATAATATCTACAGAACGTGCAAAACGTCCTTTCGCTTTTATGAAATATCCACGTGAAATAGATGATGTAAATACATGCCCGTTTTGTTGGGGTAATGAAAGATTTACACCACCAGAAATTGTTGCTTACAGACCCCAAAATACACAAAAAAATACGCCTGGATGGCAAGTAAGAACTATACCTAATAAATATCCTGCGTTACGTGTGGAAGGCGAAGTTATAAAATCTGCTGATGGTATATATGACAAAATTACGGGTATAGGTGCGCACGAAGTTATAATTGAAACACCATATCATGATAAAGATCTCTACCAACTTGAGTTAAATAATGTTATTGATATCTTTAGGATGTATAAAGAAAGGATTGAAGATCTTAAGCGTGATATCCGATTCGAATATATACTGATATTTAAAAACTGTGGGAAATATGCTGGTGCTACACTTTCTCATCCACATTCACAACTTATTGCCTTACCTATGATACCTATCATAATAAAACAAGAACTTGATGGTGCAAAAAAGTATTATGAATTTAAAGAACGTTGTATCTATTGTGATATAATAAATGAAGAACTTAAAACTAACACACGAGTTGTTACAGAAAACGAAGATTTTATAGCATTATGTCCGTATGCAAGCAGGTTCCCGTTTGAAGTATGGGTTTTACCCAAACGGCACGATCCTATGTATGAAGATATACAATATAACGAACTTAAAAATTTAGCTTCCATAATGAAAATAATAAATAAAAAATTAAACTTAGCGTTAGAAAATCCACCATATAATTATTTACTACATACTTCACCCCTGAAACATAATAATTTACATTATTACCATTGGCATATAGAAATTATCCCAAAACTTTCAGGTATAGGTGGATTTGAATGGGGAACGGGATTCTATATAAATCCTGTAGAACCTGAAGAAGCAACAAAGTTTTTAAGAGAACTATGAATATATGAACCAAGAAAAAAATCTTGTTGACCAATTACTAAAATCTTTTAGGATGACCTTAGTTAATATAAAAATTTATCCTGTAAGCAGTCCGTTAGTTGAAAAACAAATAAATGAATTATTTTCTGTTCTAAAACAAGTTTTACAAGAAGAAACTATTCTTACTATATCAGAAGTTGATAATAAGATATTTATAAATGATAAAGAATATATAGGAAAAGATCCTGTCTCAATAGCAAATATCACACCTATTGTACAATTTTTTTTACAATCAGGAATAAAAAGCATCACTTTTAAAAAAGAGATTGATTTAGAAGAACTAAAAACCATACTTTTAGCATTATCTATTAAAAAACCTAAGATTTCAACAAAAGATTTTATTCTACAAGTTATCAAAGAAAAAAATATAAAAAATATTGCTATCGATGAAGTTGAATATATTACAATTACAAAATCTGACCAAAGTGTTAAATCTATACTGAATCTCATTTCACAACCTGTCTCTGACCTACCTGAACTTATTAATCTGTTAGGAACAAGCTTTAACGAACTTGATAAAATCAAAGATGAAAAAACTAAAAAAAATTTAACCGATGCTATAATAAAATATGTGTCATCTTTAGATATTAACCTTATAAAAGAATTGTTTATTCAACCATTACCACAAAAAATTGAAGAAACTGGTTTCAAACAACAACTGTTCAATAATTTGACAAAACAAAATGTTGAAGAAATTTTTAATGA
>CAZFSG010000008.1:0-19234 GCA_964521665.1 uncultured Elusimicrobia bacterium | reverse complement strand
TTCATAACAAATTTACAAGAAAATATAGAAAAACTTTGTATAATAGGGTTAGATGATAAATTAGACAAACTTGTATATTTAATGACTGAAAATTTTTCAAATCCTGTAGTAAAACTTAGACAACTTGCGTCATCTGCAATAGAAAATATTGCAAAACAATTAAATAAATTTCAAAAAGGGAAAATTGCGAAAAATCTTGTAGGTAATATATTAAAGTTTATCATTAAAGAACAAGATGACACTATTGTAAAATTACAAATAAATACACTTGAACATTCGTTAGCATGTCTTATAATTACTGATGATTATGAATCATTTGTAGAATATGCTCAGCAACTACTACGTTTTGCTGAAGAGTTATCAAAAGTAAATTCTGAAAAATCAAAACTTATTTATTCTTTAATTGATAAAGTTTATCAACAAACTGAAGAGTTTATATTACAAGATTTAGTAGAACCAAAATCTTCATTAGATAAAATTGTGTGGATTTTAACCTATATTGCAGAACAAGGAATTGATACTATACTTAAAGCAATTATGAATACCAATAAACAACAAATAGTTAATGTTTTACTACACATACTTTTATCTTTAAAAGATCAAAAACAAGTCATAGAATCTGTAGAAGAACTTATTGTTCCACAAACACCTGTTCATAAACTTAGTAAAATTTTAGAGATATTACCAAAATTAAATTATGATTTTTCAAGATCATTAAAAAAAATTTATAATTACACAAATTATGCTAACAAAATCGCTATATTAAATTACATACAGGACAATCCTACAGAAGAAAATCTTTTGTGGCTTACATCTTTACTACAGACAGAAGAACCACAAGTTTTAGAATATGTCGTAGATATTATTACTTCATTAGAGTACAAACCTGCAGCAGAAAAAATTATAAAGTTGTTAAAAACAAAAGATGTTGACCTTAAAAAACGTGTATGTATATCTATTGGTATGTTAAAATATCCTGATGGTATTAAACAACTGAAAAAAATTGTTAAATCAAAAAAAGAACCAATAGATCTACGTATTGCTGCCTGCTGGTCATTAGGAAATTTTATAACATTGCCAGAAGTAAAATCATTTTTCCAAAATCTCGCTAAAAAAATTAAAGAACCTGCAATCATAAATGTTATTCAAGAAGTATTAAAAAAATAAAATGTTAAAACTTTTTATCATTATTTTAATTTTCTTTTCAAATTTGTTTACTCAACAAAATGATAATCTACAAAATAATTATATTGACTTTGAATTACCATCTATATCAACCTACAATATAAAACTTTCTGATATTGTTGGTAAAAAACTTATTATTTTAAATTTTTGGGCATCATGGTCTCCTTATTGTGTGCAAGAAGTGCCATATCTTGTTGAACTTGCTAACAAATATAAAGATAAAAATTTAGAAATAGTTGCAATAAATATTGGTGAACATGAAAAAATAGTAAAAAAGTTTGTTTCAAATAAAAAAATAAATTATATTGTTGTTTTGGATACAACTGCTGAAGTTGCTAAAAAATATAATATCAAAGGAATTCCAACAAATTATGTTATTGACTTATCAGGAAAGATAATTTTTGTAGGACATTTATTACCTACAGAAGAGTTTATAGTTAAAAACTTACCAAAACCATTAAAATCTCTTAAAAAACAAAAAAGTGTCCAAAGGAAAAAATAATTAAAGTATAACTTCTATATTATCAATTAATCTTGTGGTACCTAAATATACTGCAGTAAAAATCCTTAATTTTGTTCCTTTTGGTATATTTGAAATTTTGTCATCTACCGGAAGTAAATTTTCATCGTAAATTTCAAAATATTGTATTTTGTGTTTAACACCATATAATAAATTGTGTAAATATCTCTTGGCAGATTCAATACATTTTTTTATACTTTTATACTTTCTTTCTATAATCAATTCTTTACAATATAGAAGAGATTTGTAGATATATGGAGCAACTTTTCTCTCAACTTCAGAAAGGTATGTGTTTCTGCTTGAACAAGCAAGACCATCCTCTTCACGCACAGTTCCTACAGGAACTATTTTTATATCAAAATTTAAATCTTTCACCATCTGTTGAATAATCTTTAACTGCTGATAATCTTTTTCACCAAAATATGCAATATGTGGTTTAACAATATTAAATAATTTTGCAACAACTGTACATACACCTCTGAAATGACCAGGTCTAAATTTACCACAAAGTATATTCTGCAAGTTCTTTACCTCTACAAAAGTAAGTATATTATCATTTTGTAGATTAAACTTTGAATTTTGCACTTTTGGATACATTTCATCAACTTCTGGATAAAAAACATAGTCAACATTGTTTTCTTTGCATATATTTAAATCTTTCTCTATAGGCCGAGGATATTTTTTATAATCTTCTTTAGGACCAAATTGTATCGGATTAACAAAAATTGATACAACTACAACATCAGTCTCTTTCCTTGCTTTTTTTATAAGTTCAATATGTCCTTTATGAAGAGCACCCATTGTAGGTACAAAACCTATTGTTTTATTTTCTTTTCGTAAAGTATCAGAAATTTTTTGCATCTGTTTTATTTTTTTGATTACTTTCATAAAGTTTATGAAATATATTTGTTAATAATATTTACATATTCTTTTTTATTTCTTACACCAGTTATTTGTTCAACTGGTTGTCCATCTTTAAAAATTATAACTGTTGGTATTGCCATAATACCGTATTTTGCAGCAAGTTTTGGATTTTCATCTACATTTAATTTACAAATTTTTATTTTTTGTTGATCATATTCTCTTGCAAGTTCATCAATTGTTGGTGCTAACATACGACAAGGCCCACACCATTCCGCCCAAAAATCTACAAGTACAGGTGTTTTTGAATTCAATACTTCTTCAGCAAAGTTTGTCTCATTAAGTTCTTTTACCATAGAATTTTTACCTCCTTATATTGCAATTTTGTTGAATTTATAATATTTTATTTAATTTATTTAATATTTTATTCAAAAAATTTTTTCAATAGTTTATATGTTTTATGAATATTATAAAAAAATTTTTTGAGTTATTTGTTTATACTTTATTTCCAAAAATATGTTTTTATTGTAAAAAACCAATCGATTATTTTAGTAGTCAACCTTTATGTAATAGTTGTATAAAGCAGATAAAATTTATTGATGGTCTTGTATGTGAAAAATGTGGTCTTCCGTTATATAGTGGGGGAAAATTTTGTTATAATTGTAAAAAACATGACAGAAAAATATATTTTGATTTTATCCGTGGTGTAGTTGAATATAAGGAACCAATAAAAACTTTAATACATGAGTTTAAATATAATCAGAGAACTTACCTTATATCATTTTTAGAAAAAATTTTAATAAACGGGTATGAAAAAAATTTTAATAATATAAAGATTGATATTATATGTTGTGTTCCGATGCATAAAATAAAAAAGTTTCTGCGTGGCTACAACCAAGCAGAACTTCTTACAGAAAAGTTATCAAAAAATTTTAATTTAAATTTTATTCCTGATTTGTTAATAAGAAAAAAATATACTGTTTCACAATTTAAACTTTCACAACAAAAACGTATTGAAAATGTTAAAGATGCGTTTGAAGTAAATCATAAATTTAAAGATATAATAAAAGGAAAAAATATTTTAATAATTGATGATGTATGCACAACTGCAGAAACAATTAATCAATGTGCAAAAGTGTTAAAGGGATATAAAATAAAAAATGTTTTTGGACTTGTGTTAGCAAGAGATGTTTAGCTAAACAATTGTTCTACACTAAAAAATTTTGTAATAATAAACATACTATGAGCTATAAAGTATTTTTTAAAACTTTTGGTTGTCAAATGAATATTGCTGACTCTGAGTATGTTGCATCTCTGTTACTTTCTGATGAAAATTATAAGTTAACAGACAATATTAATGAAGCAGATATTATAATTGTTAACACATGTTGTGTAAGAAAACATGCTGAAGATAGAGAAAAATCGTTTATCGGACAATTAAAAAAATTAAAATCCAAAAATAATTGTAAAATTATTGTTTTAGGATGTTTTGTGCAAAAAGCAAAAAATGAGTTAAAAAAACAATTTCCATATGTTGATTTGTTTATAGGTACACTTGAATATGAATATTTACCAGAAATAATAAAGAATGAACTTGGTCTACAAAATTTTTATCCTCAACTTCATATAAATGTTTTTAACAAAACAAGTTGTTTTGTTCCTATAATGAAAGGTTGTAACAATTTTTGTTCATATTGTATAGTTCCTTATGTAAGAGGTAAAGAGGTTTCTCGTGATGTTAACGATATTTTAAATGAAATCAAATCATTATTGGATAAAGGGGTAAAAGAAATTGTTCTTATAGGACAGAATGTGAATTCATACAAAAGTTATATAGAAGGAAATACTGAAGTTAATTTTGCAAAATTGTTAGAAAAAGTTGCAGTTTGGGACACATCTAAAAAATACTGGGTGCGTTTCCTTACAAATCATCCTAAAGATATGACTTACGATATTATAAAAATGATAAAGTTGTATAAAAATATTTCACGTCACATTCATCTTCCGCTACAGTCAGGTTCTAACAAAATTTTAGAACTAATGAACAGAAAGTATACAATAGAAAAATATAAACAAATAGTAGAAATGATACGTTCTGAAATACCAGATATATCTATTACTACAGATTTTATTGTAGGGTTCCCTAATGAAACTGAAGAAGATTTCCAACAAACAATACTTGCTGCCAAAGAAATACAATTTGACGCAGCATTTGTATTTAAATATTCACCAAGGGAAGGAACAAAAGCTGCTTTATTGCCAGACAACGTTCCTAAAGAAATAAAAGAAAAAAGACATTATGAACTTTTATCCTTATGTGATACTATTGCTTCACAAAAAAATAAAAAATATATCAATAAAGAGTTAGAAGTTTTGGTAATATCACAAAATGAAAAAAATGGGAAAAAATTTTATATTGGGAAAACATTGGATAATAAAACTGTTGAAATTTATACAAACAAAAATGGAATAATAGGTAGTTTTATAAAAACAAAAATAAAAGATGTTAAACTTCATACTTTAATTGGCGAATTACAAAATTGATATAAAAATATGAAAGAACTCTTCCCAGAAGTTAACCTTACACCTTTAATGAAACAATACCAGCAAATTAAACAACAATATAAAGATTGTATATTAATGTTTCGTTTAGGCGATTTTTATGAAATGTTTGGCGAAGATGCAATAAAATCTTCACCTATATTAGGTGTTGTTTTAACAAAGAGACAAGGAGTACCAATGTGTGGTGTACCATATCATAGTGTAAATAACTATATTGCAAAACTTCTTAATAACGGCTTCAAAGTTGCTATATGTGAACAAGTTGAAGATCCAAAACTTGCAAAAGGTGTGGTTAAAAGAGAAGTTGTAAGAGTTATAACACCGGGAACTATTGTTGAAGAAAACCTTCTTGATGCTAAAAAAAATAATTTTTTATCTTCCATAAGTTTTATTTCTGTGAAAGACAAATTTTGTATTGGTCTTGCAAATGTTGATATTTCTACAGGCGATTTTTTAGTTACACAATTTGAAGACAAAAATTTTTCAAAACTTGTTGATGAACTTGTTAGAATTTCACCATCAGAAATTGTAGCAAAAGAATCACAAAAAGAAGAAATTGTTAAAGTTGTTAAACAATACAAGGATGTCCATATAGAATTTATAGAAGATTGGTATTTTGATGTTTTGACAGCAGAAGAAAAAATTAAACATTATTACAAAATTTATTCTGTTGAAACTTTTGGATTAAATATTACACAACACAGTGTATTGTTATCTTCAATTGGTGGATTGTTAGAGTATATAAACAGAACACAAAAAAAATTAATACCGAAACTTAAAAGTATAAAATTTTATAATTTAGACGATTATATGTTTATGGACAGCAGCTGTATCAGAAATTTAGAGTTAATAGAGAACCTTTATGATAGGACACAAAAAAATACTTTGTTTGATATCATTGATAAAACACAAACACCACAAGGTGCAAGATTGCTTCGTAGTTGGATATTAAAACCGTTAAAAGATGTAAAAGAAATAAACAAGAGGTTGTTAATTGTAGAATTGTTCTATAACGATGATAACCAAAGACAAAAAATTAGAGAAAAACTTCGTAATATCTCAGATATTGAACGAATAACAAATAGAATTACTTCTAAAAATGTTACACCAAAAGATCTTATTGCATTAAAAGAGTCGCTCGTATTAATCCCAGAAATAAAATTGTTATTACAACAAATAATAGATACACAATTTGTACTAAAACCTGATGAATTTTTTGAGTTGACAAACTTCCCTGACTTACAAGAAATTGTGAAACTCATAGAAGAGAGTATTGAACCTGATGCGCCTACAGATATTAAAAAAGGTGGGGTTATTAAACAAGGGTTTAATAAAGAACTTGATGAACTTAGAAATTTTTATTCTTCATCTAAAGAATGGTTGTTAAATTATCAAGAGGAACAACGACAAAAAACAAAAATATCATCATTAAAAGTTGGATACACATCAGTGTTTGGTTATTATATAGAAGTTACAAAAGCTAATCTTCAATTAGTGCCAAAAGAATATATTAGAAAACAAACATTGAAAAATGCTGAACGCTTCACCACTCCCGAATTACAAGAGTTTGAAAACAAAATTCTTTCTGCTGAAGAAAAAATTTTGCAATTAGAAGAATACCTGTTTAATGTTGTTATTGAACAAATTACGCAATATACAGAACAGTTGTATGATATAAGCTATAAAATAGCATTGATTGATGTTTTTAGCAATCTTGCAGAAGTTGCAAAAAGAAATAATTACACAAAACCTCTTATTGATAACTCTTATGTAATTAACTTAAAATCTTGTCGTCATCCAGTAGTAGAACAAATCTTGCCTTATGGAAAATTTATCCCTAACGATGTATATCTTGATGGTGACAATGTAAAACTAATAGTTTTAACAGGTCCTAATATGGCAGGAAAATCTACATATATAAGACAAGTTGCGTTATGTGTAATTTTAGCACAAATTGGTAGTTTTGTTCCAGCAGAATATGCACATATTGGTGTTGTAGACAAAATTTTTGCACGTATTGGCGCTGCTGACTATTTAGCAAAAGGGTTGTCAACATTTATGGTAGAAATGCAAGAAACTGCTAATATATTACATAATGCTACTGACAGAAGCTTGATAATTTTGGATGAAATTGGTCGTGGAACTTCTACATATGATGGTATTTCTATTGCTTGGGCAGTTATAGAATATCTTGTGAACAAACAAAATTGGGCTAATAAAACACATTGTCCTAAAACTTTGTTTGCTACACATTATTTTGAGCTTACTGAACTTGAACAAAAATATAGCGGAATAAAAAATTTTAATGTTGCTGTAAAAGAATATAAAGACGAAATTGTTTTTTTATACAAAGTTTTGCCTGGCTGTTCTGACAAATCTTATGGAATACATGTTGCAAAACTTGCTGGTATACCACAAGATGTTGTTAACAGAGCAAATGTGTTGCTAAAATATTTACTTAATACCGCATCAAATATTGATAAAGCTACTAAATATAAAAGTGTCCAACTGGAGTTGATACAAACAAAACAAACAGAACAAGAAAAAAACTTTTTAAACGAACTATTGGTAATCCTTAAGAAAATTGATATAAATAAATTATCTCCGTTAGACGCGTTTAATTTGTTAGTACAATGGAAAAAAATAATAGAACAAAATATACAGGACCACAACGACGAAAATATAAACGACTAAAAGTCTTCCATCTTGCAGTCCCTATTCAGTTACAAATTGATGAGAGAAATCTAGCTATTCCTGGAATACTATTAGACATTTCTGCTGGAGGCATTGGAATACTTTGTTTTAAAGAAATTCCAATTAATACTATTGTTAATTTACAAATTGCTCTACATCATATAAAGACCGATACCATCAAAGCAAAAGTTGTTTGGGTAAAACAAATGGATAATACATACAGAATGGGGCTTCAATTTATAGAAATTTCAAAAAAAGATTTTGAACAAATATCAAATTATGTTGACCAACATTTAATGGAAGATTTTTATTTATGAACAAAATTAAAGTTTTACCACCCGAAATTTATACCCGTATTGCTGCAGGCGAAGTTGTAGAACGCCCGTCAAATGTTGCAAAAGAACTTATAGAAAACAGTATTGATGCTTCTGCTACTGAAATAATAATAGAAATTATTTCTTCAGGAAGAAAACTTATTCGTGTAACAGATAATGGTTCAGGAATGTCAAAAGAAGATTTGTTGTTAGCTGTTAAACCTCATACCACAAGTAAAATTGAAAAGTTTGAAGATATATATAACTTATCAACATTAGGTTTTCGTGGAGAAGCATTGGCTTCTATTGCAAATGTTTCAAAGCTTACCATTGTTTCAAGAATTGAAGAAGAATCTATTGGTCACCAAATTGTTGTTCATGGAGGAGAAATAATATCTGTAAAAGAATGTTCAGCTAATAAAGGGACAAGTGTTGAAGTTAAAGATTTGTTTTATAACACACCAGCACGACTTAAGTTCTTAAAATCTGATTATACAGAAAAGATACATATTATTCGTACTATAGAAGAATATGCAATAGCATATCCTAACATCTCGTTTAAGCTTTATTCAGACAACGAACTTGTTTTTTCAACAGATGTAAAAAATAATCTTATTGATAGGTTAAAAGACGTGATAAAAAAAGATGTTGTTAACAACTTGATATATTTTGAACATAATCAAGACAAGTTTTTTATTTATGGATTTATAACACCGGTTGAGTTCAGTCAAGTTAACAAATCCTTACAAATGTTTTATGTCAACAAAAGGCCTATAGCATCAAGAATTTTATCTCAAGCGTTATACGATGCATATAGAGACGCATTACCTACTGGAAGGCATCCAGTTGGTATTATTTTTATTAATGTACCATATGAGTTTATTGATGTAAATGTTCATCCAACAAAACGTGTAATAAAGTTCAAAGATGAAGATTTTATATATGAGATATTAAAAAATTTGCTTAAAAAAGTAGTAAAAGATTATTATATAAAACAGCAAAAAATAGATATAAATATAACGCAGAATTCAAATATTTTATCAAAACAAGAAGAAAAGATAAAATTACCTTCGTTAGAAAAACAATCATTTATATTTCAGCAGCAACAACAGGAATTAAAACTGAAACAAGAACCTACTTTTTTAAGTTATGAAAAACTTGGATTACAAAATTATGTATATTTAGGTCAACTACACAGAACATATTTGTTGTTTGAAACGCAAGAAGGTATGGTGTTGATAGACCAACATGCAGCAAGTGAACGTGTATTGTTTGAGAAGTTTATGAAATCAAAAACTATGCCTGTACAAAAGTTGTTAATCCCATTAAATATTGAGTTAAAAACTTCTGATTTTGAATCAATAAAACCATATATAGACTTGTTAAACAGCATGGGATTTGAAATAACAATTACGGGAGTAAGTTCAATAGGGTTTAATAGTATACCGTCATTGTTTAATGTGCAAGATGTTAAAGATTTTATTTTAAGATTTATAGAAAATTTTGTTGATGATATTAAAAATGAAATTGACAATGTTACACCAAAAGAAAAAATTGTTCGTAGTGCGTGTCGTGCTGCAATAAAAGCAAATGAACTGTTAACAATTACAGATGTTAACAATTTATTATCAGATTTAGTTAATTGTGAACAACCATTTTTTTGTCCTCACGGAAGACCTACAATAATTAAACTTGAGATAGAGAAAATTGAGAAACTTTTTTTACGACGTAAATGAACAAAAAAGTTGTTCTTATTGTAGGGCCAACTGGTTCTGGGAAGACAGAAGTTGGTGTTGAACTATGTCATAAAATACCTTCAGAGATAATATCAGCAGATTCTCGTCAAGTATATAAATATTTATCAATAGGCACAAATAAACCAATTGGTAGATGGGAAAATGGCGAGTATATATATAAAGATGTACCGTATCATTTAGTTGACTTTCTTGAACCAGAACTTTGTTATGATGCAGGCAGATTTTATAACGACGCTTCTTTGTTAATATCTAAGATTTGGTCAAAGAATAAAATACCTTTTATTGTTGGTGGTACGGGGCTATATATAAATACAATCACTAAAGGTATTTCTGTTTTACCGAAGAGAAATGAAGAAATAAGAAATTATCTATCCCAGCTTGTAAGTTTATATGGTAAAAACTATCTTTACACAATGCTTAATTCTTTAGATCCACAACGTGCCAAAGAAATACATCCGAATAATATACAAAGAATCATACGATCGTTAGAAATTATTCTACAGACTGGGAAACCATTTACACAAGTTGTTTCTGAAAATCCTAAAACAAAAC
The DNA here is from genome assembly GCA_964521665.1 of uncultured Elusimicrobia bacterium. GTDB lineage: Bacteria > Elusimicrobiota > Endomicrobiia > DTEH01 > DTEH01 > JANXDG01. Next base: position 8,789 of record CAZFSG010000008.1, on the reverse strand, counting down.
CATATGATACAATAATATTTGGTCTTTACTATGATAAAAAAATTTTGTTTAACAGAATTTCTGAACGTACAAAATTAATGTTTCAGAAAGGTATAATTGAAGAAACAAAGCAACTTTTATCACAAGGAGTAAAAGAAACATCGCCTGCGTTTAGTTCTATAGGTTACAGATGGGTTATAAAATATATCAAAAAAGAAATTTCTTTAGAAGATGCAGAAAAAAATTTTGTTAAAGATACAATGGAGTATATAAAACGACAAATGGTATGGTTTAAAAAAGATAAAAATATAGAATGGATTAATTGCGAAAATATGTCAATAGTTGATATTGTTAATTATATTTACGAAAAAATATATAAGAATTTATTCTTAGACTAAATTGTTATGGAAAAAGTAGTTGTAGTAGGCACTGTGTTAAAATCAAATGGTAAAAAAGCAATAAAAGAAGAACTTAAATCGTTACAAGAACTTATGAGTTTAGTATCAACTGCAAACGGTGTTGTTGTTAAATCTTTTTTAGTTAAAAGAGATAAAATTGATCCTGCTTATTACATAGGTAAAGGTAAAGCAGAAGAAATCGGTAATTTTATTGTCCAAAATAAAATACATACCTTAGTTTTCGACAACGAACTTACTCCTGCACAAATTAAAAATTTAGAAAAAATAATTTCTGCAAAAATTGTTGACAGGACAAGATTAATTCTTGACATTTTTGCGCAACGTGCCCATACTAAAGAAGCAAAACTACAAGTAGAACTTGCTCAACTTCAATATATGTTGCCACGGCTCACACAAAAAGGTATCTATATGGATAACCAAGTTGGTGGTATAGGTACTAGAGGTCCTGGAGAAACAAAACTTGAATATGACAGACGTAAAATTATGCAACGTATTGAAAAAATTAAAGAAGAACTTAAGAAAGTTGTTATTGCACGACAAGAACAAAAAAAATGGAGGACAGAAACTAATATTCCTTTAATAGCGTTAGTAGGATACACAAATACTGGAAAATCAACATTGTTTAACACTTTACTTAAATCTTCGCATGCGTATACTGATGATAAACTTTTTGCTACTTTAGATCCATTGATACGAAAAGTAGTTTTACCTACTAAAGAAGAGTTTTTAATTGTAGACACTGTTGGGTTTATAGATAAACTTCCTCATCATTTAGTAGAAAGTTTTAAATCAACTTTGGAGATAGTAAAAGATGCTTCGTTATTGTTGGAAGTTATTGATATAACAGATGAAGATATTGTTAGAAAAGAACAATTAGTACAAAAAATTTTGCAACAACTTGGTGCGGATAACATTCCCCGAATAAAAGTTTATAACAAAATTGACCTGTTAGATGAAAATTTGCAAAAAATATATATTAAAAAATTTAGTAATGAAAAAACAAAAGTTGTTATTTCAGCAAAAACATCATTTGGTATCGACAATTTACTTAAAAAAATATCTAACTTTATTAACAAAACAAAGATTGTTAAAACAATAAAACTTCCTTCTACAACAAATTATGACATTCTAAATTTTATTTACAAACATTGTAAAATAATTTCTTATAATGTAAATCATGACCTATTAAATTTGAAAATTTCAACAACAAAAGAAATGTATAACAAAATTATAAAAATGCTAAATGAAAACATTGTTCACAATTCCTAACCTGTTGTCTATATTACGGCTGGGGTTAACATTTCTATTTGTTTTTCTATTATGGAACAACAAAGTTATTAGTTCAATTTTAATTCTAACTATTTCTGCATTTACAGATTTTATAGATGGTCTCCTAGCACGGTTGCTTAAACAAAAAACAAAGATAGGTAGGTTTTTAGATCCGTTTGCTGATAAAGTTTTGGTCATATCAACAATTTTAGTTTTAATGATGAAAAACTATTTACCATGGTGGTTCTTTACTATAATAATTGTAAGAGAGATTTTAGTAGTTGTTGGCTGGATCATAACATACCAACATACTTTACAATCTTTTCCAAAACCACGGTTCTTAGGTAAAATTTCTATTGCATTAGAGATGATAACTTTAGTTATTATTATATTAAATGTACATTGGCAATATGAAGTTATATCTAACATTATAAACGAGTTATATTTTTTAACTTCAGTGTTTGCTTTAGGTTCATTAGTTGATTATGTAATTTATGCAAGAAGAGTTTTTATTAAATAACAGTTTTACAACGAAAAATGTAATAATAATTTTAATATCTTACTTAATAGGAAGTACACCTACTGCATATTTATTAACAAAAATTTTCAAAGGTATAGATATACGCACTGTGGGTTCTAAAAATCCTGGTGCTACAAATGTTTTAAGAACAACAGGTGTTACTTTAGGAGTTGTCACATTAGTTATAGATTTTATAAAAGGTGTATTACCTATACTTATTGCTAAAAAATATTTATCTTATTATTTTTTGCCAATAATAATGTTTTTTGTTGTATTTGGTCATACAACATCACCATTTCTTTATTTCAGAGGTGGAAAAGGTGTTGCAACATTTTTTGGTTCACTTTCTGCAATATCACCATACATGTTTGTTTATGTTAGCATTGTATTTATAATTGCATTTCTATTAACACGTATTGTATCTGTATCTTCCATAATCTCAACATTATCTTTTTTAATTTTGATTTTGTTAAAAAACTTTCCTGAATATCAAAATACTAAAATTTTCTTTTTGTTAACCGTGTTGTGGATAGTTTATAGACATAAATCAAATATTAAAAGAATAATTTTAAAAGAAGAAAAAAAGTTGTTTTAAAATTTTTTTATGAAAAGCATTTTCGTTATAGGAGGAGGCTGTTGGGGGGCTACTTTAGCAACAGTGTATGCACAAAAAGGTTTAAAAGTAGTTCTTTACGAACCTGTTTTTGAAAATTATAAATATCTTAAACTTTATTATCATCCAAAATTTTTTAACTATGTATCTATACCAAAAAATGTAAATATTACAAATGACATATCAGAAATACAAAATAATGATATTGTTTTTTTAGTAATACCATCAGTCTATGTATTAACAATACTACAAAAAATAAAAAATTTAAATGTTAAAGAAAAAATTTTTGTTTCTTGTGTTAAAGGGTTTGAACCAAAAACATTTTGTCGTATCACAGAAATAATTAACAAAGTTTTAAACATACAACGAAATAAAATCTTTGTTTTAAGTGGACCTTCTCATGCTGAAGAAGTTGCTTTAGGTAAACCCACTGCTATATCTTTAGCTGGAGAAAATAAAGAGTTACTTGTTAAATTACAAAAATTGTTAACAACAAAAAATTTAAGGATTTATATAAACACAGATGTTGTTGGTGTAGAAATAGCAGGTGCAATAAAAAATATATACGCTATTGCTGCAGGTATTTGTGATGGTCTTAAGCTTGGCAACAACGCAAAAGCTGCTTTACTTACACGTTCGTTAAAAGAAATGATTCTAATTGGTACTCATTTTGGTGCTCAAACACAAACTTTTTTTGGTTTATCAGGCATTGGTGATTTACTTACAACTGCGTATTCTGGTTATTCACGGAACCGCACTTTTGGTGAGTATATCGCTAAATACAAAAATGTAGAAATAGCAAAACAAAAAATTCATACTTTTATTGAAGGAATTTATACTGTAAAAACAATACATAAAATTGCAAAAAAATATTCTATAGACTTACCTATTGCAGAAGAAGTTTATAAAATTATATATAAAAATAAATTACCTGAACTTTCTATAAAATCTTTGTTGTCAAGACCGTTAAAAGAAGAGTTTAGTTGGTTAAAAAGAAATGAATAAAAATGATTTAATAAATATTTTATCACAACATACTTTAACAAAAAATGATGCTAAAAAGTTTGTAAATATTATTTTTGATACAATCAGAGATGCTTTATTGTCAGGAGAAAAAGTTGTTATACAAAATTTTGGTAGTTTTATACCAAAATTTTATAAATCAAAAAAAATGTACAATCCTAAACAAAAAAAGTATATTATATTGACACCTAAAAAAAGAATTAAATTTACACTTTCAAAAAAATTTTCTGCTGTTTTAAATATGGCAGATAAAAAATAAATAGTTTATGACAAACGAGGATAAAAAACAACATTTTTATACTATCAAAGATTTTGCAAAAAAAGTTGGTGTTGAAGAATATGTATTAAGATATTGGGAAAGTGTATTTCCACAATTGAAACCTTTAAAAACTGAAAAAGGACATAGAAGATACACAGATGAACATATACCAATTGTAGAAAAAATTAAAGAACTTATGTGGGAGAAAAAATATACTATTGAAGGTGCAAAAAAAGAATTAAAAGAATTTTTTTCCAAAAAGAAAAATATTCAATATACATTGTTTTCAGATTTTAAGCTTGCGGATAATAAAAAAATTTTAAATGAAATAAAAACTGCATTAGAAGAAATTTTAAAAATTCTTGAATAAATAAAAATGGTTGAAAAACTTGTACAGTTATTTTCTAATATACCACAAGAAATTGCTGTAATTCTTATTGCTGCATTACCTGTAAGTGAATTACGTGGTGCAATACCTGTAAGCATCTGTATCTATAAGTTTAGTATTACAAAAACATTGGTATTAACACTTACTGGAAACTTATCTTTTGTAATACCTTTTTTATGGTTTCTTAACAATTTGCATATTTATTTTATGAAGTACTATTATTACAACAAGTTTTTCACTTGGTGGTTCAACAAAGTTAAACCAAAAACAAAAAATATTGAAAAATATGAATATATAGGTCTTGCATTATTTGTAGCAATACCATTACCAGCAACTGGTGCATGGAGTGGATGTGTTGCAAGTTATCTTTTAGGGTTAGATTTTTGGAAGTCAGTAGTTGCTATAATTGTGGGTGTTTTAATTGCAGCAATAATCGTAATTACTGTTACTGTTATAACTACTAAGACTGTGCAGTTTATAATTTAGGACTAAGCGGGCGATGGGATTCGAACCCACGACCTTCTGCTTGGCAAGCAGACGTTCTTAAACCACTGAACTACGCCCGCAGTTATGATTTAATAATATAAACTAAAAATTAAAAAGTCAATAGTAGAAATAACTTTCTTATATTGCTTTATCTTGTCAAAGTAATAATTCTTAATATTAAACCTACAAAAACGAGGTGCTGTTGCCTAAAAATGATGTTTAGTTCTTTGAAGTACAAAAAATATAATTTGGTAAAAAATATAATTTGGTAGTCGCAGGCTTCAACCTGCACATATTATTTGTAGTTGCAGACCTTGGTCTGCTAAAATAAAGCAAAGCAAGCTTTGCGACTACAATTTTTATTTATTGTTTAATCCGCTGATTTTACATCAGCGGATACAATAGTAATTGGTAGCCCCAGGCTTTAGTCTGCGTATGTTCAAAAGAGATGCAACAACATCGTTGTTGTAATCCAAAACTTTTTAGTTATTTTGGTGTGCAATAACCGCGTTATTGCTAAAAACTGCACACAAATTATAGAGTTGTTCATAAATATCATAAAAAAATTAATAGTACTAAAAACGAAAGGAGATAAAAAAATGAAGAATGCTATAATAAGTGTATCAGATAAAACAAATGTAGTAGAGTTTGCAAAAGAACTTAGTAAGTTAGGGATAAAAATTTATTCCACTGGCGGTACTGCAAAACTGTTCAAACAAAACAATATTGAGGTTATTGAAATATCAGAATATACTTCTTTCCCAGAAATTTTGGAAGGTAGAGTAAAAACATTACATCCTAAAATACATGGTGGGCTCCTAGCAAAAAGAGATAAACAAGAACATATCAATGAAATACAAAAATACAATATTACACTTTTTGACCTTGTAGTAGTAAATCTTTATCCGTTTGAAGAAACTATAACAAAAACTAACAATGAAGAAGAGATTATTGAGAATATAGACATTGGTGGGGTTACACTTATTCGTGCTGCAGCAAAGAATTATAAAGATGTTGTAGTTGTTGTAGATTACAAAGATTATGAAGAAATTATCCAACGGATTAAAAATAACAGTTTAGATTTAGAATACAAGAAATATCTTGCTACAAAAGCGTTTTTACATACTGCAAGGTATGATGCTATAATTTCAGATTGGTTTATTAAAAGTTCAAAAAAAGAAGTATTTGATTTTGAAGAAATATCTGTTGGATTAAAAAAAATATGTAGTTTAAGGTATGGTGAGAATCCGCATCAGAAAGCTGCGTTATATAAATTTGTAACAACTTCACCAAATTTAGTTTCATCAGAAAAGTTACAAGGAAAAGAATTGTCGTATAACAACTATCTTGATTTAGATTCTGCATTAAACATAGTAAAAAATTTTTCAAACCCTGCTTGTGTTATAATAAAACATAACAATCCTTGTGGTGTAGCGGAAGCAAATACTTTGTTAGACGCGTATAAAAAAGCGTTAAGTTGTGACCCAGTTTCAGCATTCGGAGGTATAATTGCTTTTAATTACGAAGTAGACGAACACACTGCTGAAGAAATAACAAAATTGTTTACTGAATGTATAATTGCGCCTGGATATACAGAAAAAGCAAAGAGTGTTTTTTCAAAAAAGAAAGATTTAAGATTACTTATTTTGCCAGATTTGTTAAATTCAAAAACAGAAGAAATTGAATTCAGACAAATTGATGGTGGTATGCTTGTTCAAACAAAAGATCTAATTTTATATAACGAACTTGTTTTTGTAACGAAACGACATCCTACTGAACAAGAACTTAAAAGTTTAATTTTTGCGTATAAAGTTGCAAAATATGTGAAATCTAATGCTATCGTTTTAGCAAAAGGAACACAGACTGTTGGTATTGGAGCAGGACAAATGTCGCGTATTGACGCATTAAAAATTGCTGAAATTAAAATGAACCAGATTGATAAAGATACTTTAGAATCATTGAAAGAATATCCACTTGTTTTAGCGTCAGACGCGTTTTTCCCATTCAAAGATGTTGTTGAAGAAGCAGCAAAAATTGGTGTTACTGCAATAATACAGCCAGGCGGTTCTTTACGAGATGAAGATTCTATAAATGCAGCAAATGAAAACAATATCGCTATGGTGTTCACTAAAACACGACATTTCAGACATTAATAATGAAGAAATGTTTGATAAAATTTTTGTTGGTTTAAAATTTTTTTTTATATTTTTGTTATGTAACATATTTGTTTTTTCGTCTGAATTACCTACTGAACTTTTAGGATTTCAACTTGGCAGTAGATTTAAAAATATAAAAAATTTTATACAGTTAAAAAAAATTAGGTTATCTTTTGAAAAAATTTATAAAGTTCTTTATACTGAAGAAGAACAAACTATTGAAACATATCTTTATTTTTTTAATAAAAAAATATACAAAATTGTAGTTGTTTATCCAGAAACAATTTTTAACAATGAAGATTGGGAAAATATTTATAACCAAGCAACTTCTATGTACAACGAACCTCAGAAAGTATTTGTTGAACAACAAAATGGAAACTTACAAGAAACATATTTATGGGAAAATCAAAAAATAAAATATATATACAAAAAAGTGAGCAAAGATAACAAAATACAAAGTTTTAGTATAGAATTGGTTGACAAATTTATAGAACAAAAAATATTACAATTGTCGTTTATAAAAAAGTTATATTTTACTATAATAAATTTGTTTTAACAATGAAAAATTTTCTTATAAACTTAGTAGAAACAGCTGGCAAAATTTTACAAAAGTATTTTTATTCTAAAACATCACAGTTATCATTAAGATATAAATCAAAAAATAATCCTGTAACAAAAGCTGATAAAGAATCAGAAGAAGTTATAAAAGATTTAATATCTAAAAAATTTCCAAATGATATTTTTATATGTGAAGAAAGTTGTCCTACAATTGACCAACTTAAAAAAGATATAAGATATTGGGTTATAGATCCGTTGGATGGTACCGTAAATTTTTCTCACAAACTTCCTATATTCTGTATCTCAATAGGTGTAATAGAAAACAACGAAATTGTTGAAGGTGTAGTGTATAATCCTATAACAAAAGATTTATATTATGCAAAAAAAGGTTGTGGTGCATATAAAAATAATAAAAGAATACTTGTATCTAAAATAAAAAATTTGTATAATTCTTTATTAGTTACAGGGTTTCCATATTATACATATAAAAACCCGAAACGTGTGTTTAAACTGTTTAACAAATTTGCAACAACAGCGCAGGCAGTTCGCAGGTTAGGTTCTGCTGCGTTAGATCTTTGTATGGTAGCAGAAGGTATTTTTGAAGGATTTTGGGAAGAAAACTTGCAAGTGTGGGATGTAGCAGCAGGTTCTTTAATTGTAAAAGAAGCAGGTGGGAAAGTAACAGATTTTTATGGTAAAAACAATTATTTGTTTGGCAAAACAATCGTTGCAACAAATGGAAAAATACATAAGCAGATGTTGAAGATTATTAGTGAATGTATAAAAAAATGAGTTCATTGAGTTTATAGAGTTTGTGGGTTTGTTGAGGTTGTGGGTTTGTGGGGTTATAGGGTTTATTGAGTTTTTAAACTATAACTTACTAACCCATAACCAAAAACTCATAACCCACTAACCCAACGACCCACAACCCATAACTCATTAACTCGTCAACTTTTATTGTCGGGGCGTAGCTCAGTTGGATTAGAGCGCACGGCTTGGGACCGTGAGGTCGGAGGTTCAAATCCTCTCGCCCCGACCAAAACTTTTGTTATTTTTTAGGAACAGTTTTTGATTGTTTTGTTTGTTTCGTTAGAGTTAATTCTACACAGTGATGCATAA
>CAZFSG010000007.1:0-44205 GCA_964521665.1 uncultured Elusimicrobia bacterium | reverse complement strand
TACCTTATTTTTATTAATTTTCAACAAAAAATTTTTGTTGAACTTGTTCGCTAAAATAATTAATTCAATATTCTTCACTGTCTCTTCCAAATTATCGTTGATTACAAAATAGTCGTAATACTTACTGTTTTTTATTTCTTTTTCTAAATTTTTTAACCTTATTTTAATTTCTTCAAGTTTATCTTTTGCACGAGAGATAATTCTTTGTTTTAAAACTGTAAACGATGGTGGTAAAATAAAGATTAAAATACTTTCAGGGAAAAATTTTTTTATGTTTTTACCACCTTGAACATCAATATCTAAAAGTATGTTTTTACCAGAATTTATTGCTTCAAGTAAAGGTTTTTTAGGTGTGCCATAATAATTATTATAAACTTTTGCCCATTCAACAAGTTTTTTTTGTTTTATCATTTTTAAAAATTCTTGTTCTGAAACAAAAAAATAATCTCTTCCATTGACTTCACCTTTCCTCTTTTGCCGTGTTGTATAAGAAACAGAGAACACAAAATTTTTATTTCTCTTAATAAGTTCTTTACATATTGTTGTTTTCCCACAACCTGATGGTCCTGAGATTACTATTATCCTACCTTTTTTAAGATTTTTTTTGTATTCTAAAATATATTTTTGTAAAAGATTCATATCTCATTATTATCTTTTCGTTACCGATCTATAGATATTTCTCTTTAAATTCAGGACGTATACGTTTAAGTTCTTCTTTTGGGAACATTTTAAGTAGGTCCCAACCTATATCTAATGTAGTAAAAATATCGCGGTTTTCATCAGCCTTTTGCTTAAGAAACTTTTGTTCAAATTCAGCAACAAATTTTAAATATATTTTATCAACCTCTTCTAATGCAGATTCTCCTAAAACTATTGCTAATTCTTCAACTTCTTTACCTCGTGCATAACATGCAAACAATTGATTAGCTAAATCTGGATGATCTTCGCGAGTTCTGTCTTTACCTATACCTTTATCTCTTAATCTTGACAATGACGCCATAATATCTATTGGTGGGTAAATACCCTTTCTGTGTAAATCACGAGATAATACAACCTGCCCTTCAGTAATGTATCCTGTAAGGTCAGGAATAGGGTGTGTTTTATCATCTTCAGGCATACTTAAAATTGGCATCAATGTTATTGATCCTTTTTTACCCTTGATTCTTCCTGCACGTTCATACAATGTTGCTAAATCTGTATACAAATATCCTGGATAACCACGACGACCAGGAACTTCTTTCCTTGCAGCAGATATCTCTCTTAACGCTTCAGCATAGTTTGTCATATCTGTTAAAATCACTAAAACATGCATATCCAAATCAAATGCTAAATATTCTGCGCAAGTAAGTGCTAACCGTGGTGTTGCAATACGTTCTATTGCAGGATCATCAGCTAAGTTTATAAATAACACAGCCCGACCTAGCGCCCCTGTCTTTTTAAATTCTGATATAAAAAACTCTGCCTCTTCAAAAGTTATACCCATTGCTGCAAAAACTACTGCAAACTCTTCTGATTCTTGCTCAACTTCTGATTTCAATACAGTTGCTTGTCGTGCAATTTGTACTGCAAGAAGGTTATGTGGAAGGCCTGAACCTGAAAAAATTGGTAGTTTTTGACCACGAACAAGTGTATTAAGTCCATCTATTGCAGAGATACCTGTTTGTATAAACTCTCTCGGGTAAGCACGAGAATACGGATTTATCGGTGCACCGTTTATATCAAGATGTTTCTCAGCAACAATTTCTCTTCCTCCATCAATTGGTCTTCCTAACCCGTCAAAAATACGACCTAAAATTGTTTTTGATACACCTAAGGATACTGTTTTGTTTAAAAACTTTATTTTTGTAGAACCTATGTTTATCCCGGTAGATTCTTCAAAAAGTTGTATCAAAGCAGTATCTTCTTCAATTTCTAACACACGACCAAGTCTACGTTCATTAGTAGATAAAACAACTTCTACAAGTTCTTCATATTTTGCACCACGGGCACCTCCAACTAATATAAGTGGTCCTGCAACTGATTTTATATCCTGTGTCTCTAACATAAACTAACCCCTTTATAAAAAACCAAACTTATCTATGCATCTTACTCAGCATTAGAAAGAATCTTAATATACACTGGCGGTTTCAACACAACATCTAAATTTTTAATTTTATTTAATGCAGAAAGTAAATTTTTTTCTTTAACTTTATGTGTAAGCAAAAGTATTGGTACACCTTTTCTATATTTTACTAATGGTTCTTTCTGATACACAGAAGCTATAGAAACATTATGTTGACCTAAAACATTAGAAATTTTTGCTAAAACACCGGGTCTGTCAACTGTTGTAAACCTTAAATAAAAAAATCCTTCAACTTCGTCAGAAGAAATAATATTTAATTTCTTCGGCGTATACTCTACATACTGTTCTCTACCACCAACCGCACTTGTTATATCTTTTGCAATATATATAATATCTGATACAACAGCAGATGCTGCAGCAAGACCTCCCGCTCCTTTACCTACAAAAATTATTTTCCCACAAGCGTCTCCCTCAACCAAAATACCATTGTATTCATAATTTATATTAGCAAAGATATTATCTTGCGGAACTAAGTATTTTCTTACTTCAAAATAATACTTATTTTTATAAACACTGCTGTGACCTAAAAGTTTTATTTTATATCCAAAATTTTCAGCAAAATATATATCTTGTAATTCTATATTCTCAATACCTTCAATTTTTATATCTTTTAATTTAACCCAGGAAAAAAATGCAAGTGAACTTAAGATACTTAATTTGCAAGCAGTATCATATCCTGAAATATCATAAGAAATGTCAGCTTCTGCAATACCCATATTTTGTATTTTTTTTACTGCTGTATCAAAATTATATTTATTTTGTGTCATTAAAGATAAAATATAATTTGTTGTTCCATTAAGTATCCCTGTAATACTTAAAATTTTATTCCCTGCTAAACCTTCATTTAAAGATTCTATCACAGGAATACCAGCAGCAACCGCTGCTTCAAAATACACTGTCTTGTTATACTTATTTGCTAAAGAAAAAATCTTATCCCAATATTCTGAAAGAACTGCTTTGTTTGCAGTAACTACATGTTTACCATGTTTTATACTTTCAGTAATTATCTCATATGCTGGATGTAACCCACCTATAAGTTCTACAACAATATCTATTTCAGGATCTTTGACAATTTTATTATAATCAGTTACAAACTCTACATCTGTTGATAAAAGTTCTTTTTTACTTTTATCTTTATCACAAACAAGTTTAAATTCTATTACACATCCAGATTTTCGTTCTATTATTTTTTTATTTTTTTGACATAACTTTAATACTGCTAAACCTACATTACCTATACCAATGAGTCCAACTTTTACTGTTCTCATTTTAGTTTTACCCCAAGTTGTAAAAAAACTTTCTTAAACCGTAAAGCAGCATCGTGAAACCTGTTGTTTGCAGTAACCAATGCTAACCTTATGTATCCTTCACCGTTTTCACCAAACCCAACACCTGGTGATACCGCAACACCTGTTTCTTTAAGTAACATTTCAGCAAATTTTAATGAACCTAATTCTTTTGTAATTTTTTCTGGAAGTTTACACCAAAGATACATCGTTGCTTTAGGAACGTCTATTTCCCAACCAATCTTTTTAAATTCTTTTATTGTTAAATCACGACGATGTTGATAAACCTTTTTTACTTCTTCAACAATTCTTTCATATTCTAACAATGCTTTTACTGCTGAAAGTTGTATAAAAGTTGGAACACCATAGTCAATAAAAGATTTAAATTTTTCTAAATATCCAACAATTTTCTCGTTCCCTACAACAAATCCTACTCGCCATCCTGCCATTGAAAATGTCTTTGAAAAACTGTGAAATTCAACTGCAACATCTTTTGCTCCATCAAATTGTAAAATAGATGGTGCTATATATCCATCAAATGTAATCTCAGAATATGCATTGTCATAACATAGGATCAAATTATTCTTTTTTGCAAACTTTATTGCTTCTTTGAAAAAACTTTCATCTTCAACAACAGCAGTTGTAGGATTGTTTGGATAGTTTAAAAAAATGATTTTTGCTTTTTTAAGTATTTTTTGTGGTATTTTAGAAAAATCAGGTAGATATTTATCTTGAGGGTTAATTTTGAACAAATATGGTTTCCCGCCTGCTAAAATTGTTGCGTTATAATACACAGGATATGCTGGATCTGGAACCAAAGTATAATCTCCAGGATTAAGAATTGCCATACAAAGATGTGCAACACCTTCTTTAGAACCAATTAGTGCTAAAACTTCTTTTTCAGGATCGAGTTTTACACCAAAACGTTTATAAAACCATTCACAAACAGTATTTCTAAACTTTGGCATACCTTTTGCTTGAGGGTAACGATGTGTCTTTGGATGCTCTTTAACTGTCTCACAAAGACGTTCCACAATAGCAGCATCTGTTGGTAAATCAGGATTGCCCATTGACAGATCTATAACATCTAAATTTTTCTGATACGCTTCAAGTTTGAGTTTATGTATTCTTGAGAAAAGATAAGGAGGAAGTTGTTCAAGTTTCTCTGATGGTTTAAATTCACTCATAATTATCTAAATTCTTTGCCTTTAAGGTTATTTATTTATGTAGTTTCTTATCCAATCGGTAGGTCGAAACGAAATTTTCTTTCTTTCTGGCAGTTGAACAGGTTCACCAGTTTTAGGATTTCTTGCAAGTTTCGCTTTTGTAGGTTTTACTTTAAACTGTCCAAGACCGGATATTGTTATTTTTTCCCCATTTTTCAATGCTTCTGCTAAAACTTTCACAAATTCACGAAGAATTTTTTGTACAACAATAGGACTTTGTTGTGCACTTTGAGCAATTTTTTTAACAAACTCTTTCCTTTTCATTTTTTCTCCAAAAAAATTTAAGTTTTGGTAACTATTTTATGAGATTTATGGAAACTGCTAGATGAAAAAATTAAAAATAAGATTTTTTTGGCGAAATTGATTACACAGGCTGAAACCCGCGACTACCAAAAATTAAACTTACCTGTTGGAATGCAACACAACCACATTGTTGCATTTTTTGTAATTTCACCTGTCTATTCACATTCAGGACGAATCACATTTTTAGCAAACCAAGGTTTGGTATTACAAAATAAATAAAAATTGTAATTGCAAAGTTTGCTTTTGCTAAATATAACATACAAAATATCCCTGCAGAGCTTGCTTCTGCTTTATTTCAGCAGACCAAGGTCTACTACTACGAATAATATGCGCAGACTAAAGTCTCCAGTTACAAATTACTATTGTATCCGCTGATTTTATATCAGCGCTATCTTTACGCAAATATAAAATTGGTGATTACAAAATACTAATTACTGTAAGTTCTAACAAAACCATATTTGTATCCGCTGATTTCACATCAGCGCCTATGCTCCCAAAAACGCTAATTAAAATTAGCGATTACAAATTTTTTTGGACTGCAATAACCATGTCATTGCAATTATTTCGCAGGCTGAAGCCTGTGGGTACCAAATTATAATTTTCGTATTTCAAAAAAACTTTTGTCTATACACAAATTACCTCTTTGTCCATTGGAAACTCTTTCTTGCCTTAGGTTTACCAGGTTTTTTACGCTCAACCATACGCGGATCGCGTTTCAACATACCATGCTTTTTAAGTAAAGGTTTAAGATCAGGGTTAAATTCAACCAGCGCTCTTGCAATAGCAAGTTTTATAGCACCTGCTTGTCCAGTGATACCACCACCTTCTGCCTTTATCTTTATATCTAATTTATTCTTTAAATTCGTAACCAACAATGGAGATATAGCTTCGTGTTTTTGTGCAATATTCCCACCGAAATATTCATCTACAGATCTACCGTTTATTATTATATTTCCACTTCCTTCTTTAAGGAACGCAACTGCAGTTGCTGTTTTTCTCCTTCCTGTTGCCATTATAGGTTGAGTTGTTTGGCTCATATATTAAACCTCCAATGCTATTTCTTTAAAATTTTGAGTAATTTTTATGTTATCATCTTTATAAACCTTAAGACGTTTAATCATTTTTGCCCTTAGTTTATTTTTTGGTAACATTCCTTTAACTGCCTCACGAATAACTAAATCGGCTTTATCAGGCAACAGTCTTTCATATGGAATATATTTATCTCCACCTAGATATCCTGAATGTCTAAACAAAATTTTTTGTTTCAACTTCTTACCAGTAAGGACTATTTTTGCTGCATTCTTTACTACAACAAAATCACCACAATCTCTATCAGGTGAATATATTGGTTTATGTTTACCAATCAAAAGTTTTGCAATTTGTGATGCTAACCTTCCTAAAGGTTTACCTGCAGCATCTACCAAATACCAATCTCGTTGAATATCATAATTAAACTTAGTAAACTTAGCAATTGTAGTAGAAACTTTCATTGTTTTTTGCTCCTGATATATTAAGATTTCTTATTTTTATAAGAAAAAAATTTTGTTGTCAATAATTCTCAAAAAATTTTTATAAAAAATGAAATAATGTTATTTTTTGAAAAATGAAACAATTGTTTCGCCATACTGTTGTTGTCTAAAACAAATTAGTTTTTTTGCCTGTATCAGTTCTTTTTTACTATGTTGAACAACCAAAATTCCATTAGAAGATAAAAGATCACTATTGCTAATAATATCAATTGTAGGCGATGAATAGTTTGCTAAAACAACAATATCTTTTTTTCTTTCAACATATGGAGCACCAATAAAAATTATATCAAAATTTTCTCTATTAAATTTTTCATACAAAATTTTCTTTGTTTTTTCAACCCAAAACAAATCTTTTAAAATATCAGCTTTTATAATATAACATCTCTGTTGGCAATCTAAATTTATTATATTTTGAGATAAAACCTTAAGACATCTTTTGTCTTTTTCAACAAAAATACAATATTTTGCTCCTCTAGAAAGTGCTTCAATCCCAACAGCTCCACTTCCTGCATAAAGATCTAAAAATAAGCAATCGTTTAAGTAGGATGTTAAAATATCAAAAACTGATTTTTTAATCTGTGCAAGTATAGGTCTGATGTTTTTTGGTGTCTTTAATATTCTACCTTTGAATTCGCCTGAAATTATTTTTATCATTTTATACCCACCTATTGAAAAAATTTAAAAAATTTTATATAATTTTAATTCCTCAAAATCAACTTATCCCCAATAAACTTTCGATATTAAACTTAAACTTTTCATTGAAAATCGTTAAGAAGGAGGATGAGACTATGAAAATATTAGGAATTCTCGCATCTCCCCATAAAAATGGTGGATCTGCACAGCTTTTACAAGCAGCATTGAAAGCAGCTTCTTTAGAAGGATGTGAAACAGAATTAACATGTTTATATGACGGTGAAATAAAAAGCTGCATAGGATGTATAAATGATGGTGAACCAAATTGTAAGTTTCCTTGTATATTTGATGACTTTGGCAAAGTATTACTTGAAAAAATATATTATTCTGATGGTATTATTTTTGCTACTCCAACATATTGGTTTAGTGTTTCGTCTCCGTTAAAAGCTTTGATTGAAAGGATAACTTCTTTGGAACATATGATAACATATGGAGAACAGAGTTATGTAGAAAATAAGGTTGTTTCTGCAATAGCTGTTGGTGCTGATGGTGGAGTAGTTTCAACTATTTCATATATACTTACAGTTTTTAATAGTATGGGTGCAATTATCCCACCATGGGCGATGGCATACTCTCATCAAGCAAAAAAAGCTATATATGATAATAAAGCTTTAATGGATGCTATAAATGTTGGAAAAATTACCGCAAGAACTGTGAAATTGATTAAGGGATACAAAGAGACAATAAAGTATGAATATGACAATAACTTACTTGAAAATATAAGAGAAGAACTTGTTAAAACTTTAGGAATTTGATGGATTCTTTTTCTAAGAATTAACTTCTCCAATCTATCAATGCAACAAATGGTTTCAAAAAAGTTTTTTCAAACATAAAACAAACAAAATAAAAAGGTATTATAACAGGAAAGTAGAACAAAGAATATATAAAATATTCTTTAAAATTAAACCTAAATTTTAAAAATTTTGAGAAAAGATAAAATGTAGCTGAAGAGATAAACAAAGAAAAAAGAAATGGAAAAACACCTTGCAAAAGCAATACTAAAATTGATAAAAGGTAAACAAAAGATGCAATCCCTAAATTTCCACTTAATTGATGTGACAAAATAATAAAAGTTGGAATAAACTTACTAAAAAAATTAAATTCTTTGATTATTAAGCCAAGAATTATAGGAGCACAACAAAATAAAATTATATTAAATATTATTGGCAAACCTCTTATAAACTGTTTTATATCTTTAAGAACTTGCTTCCACCAATATTTTATTCCTAACGACCATCTAATTCTTTGTCTCACCCATTCTTTCAAATTCGAAGGTACAACTGTCTTAACTTTAAGCTCAATTGCAAAAAAGTATTTTTTTCTCAACCTAAAGGCTTTTAACATCAAATCCCAATCTTCATTAATTACTTCAGAAAACTTACCTATTTCTTCAAACACCTCTTTTTTAATACCAAATGCTGCACCACTTAAAAATAAATTTGTTTTAAAAAATTTAGAAACAATATAACAAAGCACTGCAGAAATTAAAAAGTCATAACTTATCAATCTTGAGAAGAAATTGCCAATAATAGCCTCTTTTGGCAACTCAACAATATCATATTTAGTTAACAAATCGTTTAACTTACTTAAAAAATTTTTATCTCTTGGAAGTTCAACATCATTATCTAAAAATAAAAAAAAATCACCTTGAGCAAGACTGCTTAAATAATTTAACAACTTTGGTTTACCTTGCCTAGTACCGTTAGAATAAATAAAAATTTTATCTGAATATTTATCTATTATATTTCTTAGTTCAGAAGTAACTTCGCCATCAACACCTACTAAAATTTCTTTCTCTTTATAATTATTATCAAGTATTTTCTCTATAATATCTTCTAACAATTTTGGCTCTTTATATACAGGAATAAATATTGAAATAAAGTTTTTGCTTTTCATTTTTTATTGTTCCACACTAAGATTGCTACATTTTTAATTACTTTCCCTTCTTGAATGTATCACAGTATAAAGTGTTGGGACAAAGATTAAAGTTATAAAAGTTGAAAATGTAAGTCCTGAAACAATTGCCACACCCATTGATGAGAAATATTCAGCACCACTACCATGAGATAAAGCCATAGGAAGAGTACCTAATATAGTTGTTATAGCAGTCATAAGGATAGGTTTAAGGCGTGTTTTAGAGGCTTGTTTTACTGCTTCAAGTAGTTGTAATCCTCTTGACCTTAAAAGTTTTATATAATCAACTAAAACAATGGCGTTGTTTACAACAATACCTACAAGTAAGAGTAGTCCCACGAAACTCATTATATTAAAATTTTGCCCCCATAGAAATATACCTATTAAAACACCGACCACTGCAAATGGTACCGAAAACATAATTATAAATGGATCTAAAAAATCTTCAAACTGTGCTGCCATTATCAAATATACAAGTAAAATACCTAAGAATAACATCAATGTTAAATCGCGGAAGGTAGACACTTGTTGTTCTATTTCACCACCAAATTTTATGCTATAGCCATAAGGTAGTTTTATCGTTTTAAGCATATTGTCAATGTCATGTTTAATTTTACTTAATGCTCTACCGTAAGTATCTGCTTCAATTTTTACTACTCTTACACCATCTTTTCTTTGAATTTCTTTTGGAGCAACTGTTCGTTCAAAAGTTGCTATATTGTGTAATGGTATTACTTTACCTGCGGGTAAAACAATCGGTAAATCAGTTAAGTTTTTTATATCGTTTTTGTAATCTCTGCTAACTTTGACAAAAATATCATAAGAAGTATCAACAATACCACCTGCAGGTGGTGTATATTGTGATGCAGTATAACCATAAAATGTTTTTCTTAATGTATCTGCTATGTATCCTGAAGAAATTCCTAACATCTTAACTTTTTCTCTATCAAGTTTTACAATAATTTGGTAACTTCCTTCTTCTAAACTTATTGTTGTATCTCTTATACCATCAATTTTTTGTAGTTTATCTTTTATTTCATTAGCAATTCTTAAACTTTCATCTAAATTATTTCCACGAAGTTCAATTGATACTGCTTTACCAGTGCCACCTAACAATGTTGATGATGCAGTAGATTGTGCTGATGTTTCAAGTTTTATTATCCCAGGAATTTTTCTTAAATTCCTTCTTAAAATTTCTGCAATTTCAATTGAAGTTTTATCTCTAAATTCTTTATCTACTAAAGAAAGCATAATAGAACCACTGTTAGATGCTTCCTGTTGACCCAAAATAGCTGAGAATCCTTTCATCGTACTTTCACCACAACGTATTAGAACAGCATTACAATATTTTTGTGGTACAACTTTAAAAATTTCTTGTTCTATTTGTCTTGCAATTTTAAATGTTTCTTCAACACGCATGCCTTTTGATGTCTCAAAATTTATGTTAACAATACGTTCGTCACTCTTAGGTATAAATTCTTTCCCTGTGAAAAATATAAATATAAATAAAGAAATTAAAAATGCACTTAAGAAACCAAATAATGTTGTTTTTCTATGTCCCAATGCCCAATTTATAATATCTTCATAAAAATTTTCTATTTTTTCTACTATTTTTGAAATAAATATAACACCTTTTTTCTCACACTCTTTTTCTGAACACAATCTTGATGCAACCATTGGTGATAATGTCAAACTTATTGCCAATGAAGCAAACAATGTCACAATAACTGCAACTGCTAATTGTTTAAAAAGTAATGGTATCAAACCACTTACGAATAATAATGGGATAAAAACTACAATTGTAGTTAAAGTTGATGCAGTTATAGCACCTGCAACTTCTTTAGGTGCATCAACTGCTGCTTGAACTGATTTTTTTCCCCAACTTATATGTCTTAAAATATGGTCAACTATAACAATAGAATTATCTACAACCATACCTATTGCTAAAGATAAACTCATAAGTGAAACCATATTTATTGTATAACCAAATAGATATAAAAACAAAAATGCTAAGATTAATGAAATGGGTATTTGCAAAACAATAATAAATGCGGGAATAATGTCTCCTAAGAAGAATAAAACTGTCAGTATCACAAGAACTCCACCGAGTAGAATTGTATCTCTTAAATTTTTTACAACTTTTAAAATATAATCTGAGGAATCCATTATAACATTAATTTTAAGTTGCGGGAAATTTTTTCTTAATTCATCTAATTTTTTGTTTATCGCACTACATACTGCAACAGTGTTTGTCTGCGCTTTTTTTCTTATCATTAATAACAATGAATCTCTACCGTTCACAGTTGTCTCACCAATTCTGTCAGTATAAGAATCTTCGACTTTCCCAACCTGATACAAATACACAGGTTTCCCCATAAAGTTTCCTACTATAAGATTATTGATCTCTAATATGTTTTCAAACTTCATTGGTATTCTTATTGAATACTTCTTATATCCTTCATAAACCTCACCTATTGGTACTTCAACATTTTCTTGTTGTATAGAAGAGATAACCTGCTGAACTGTTAACCTATAAAATGCTAATTTTTGTGGGTCTAAAATTACAGAAACTTCTTTTTGATCACCCCCACGAAGTATCGCTCCTGCTACACCATCAACTTTTTTAATTTCATCAACAATTTTTTTGTCTACAATGTATCTTAAATCCTTTATGGGTTTATCAGAAGTAACAGATATAAACATCACAGGCATCATTGAAGGATCAAATTTTATAATTCTTGGTTTATCTGCATCTTCAGGTAAAGCCATCTTTGTAAGTTCAAGCAAGTCCCTTAAATCAGACGCTTTTGCATCTATGTCAGTACCCCATTTGAATTTTGCAATAACAACAGAAACATTTTCTTGCGACCTTGACTCAACCGTGTCAATACCTGGAACAGAAGCAACCGCATTCTCAATAATTTTTGTAACTTTTTCTTCAACATCCAACGCAGTTGCTTGAGGATATGTCGTAACCACAGTTAAAACAGGCATCTCCATTTCAGGAAATATATCTATAGGAAGTTTAAATAATGCAATAAGTGAAGTTATAACAATAAAAGTATAAACTACAATTGTTGCAACAGGTCTTTTAACTGCTATTTCTGTAATTTTCATAAAAGCCTCCAGTTAATGTGTTTATGTGATAAGTTGAATGGCTTTGTTTTATATATCATGTCAGCACATTTTCTTACTTATCTACACATCATCCACACATCAAACTATTATTCAATTATTTCTACTTTCATACCATTAGATAAAATTTCGCCACCTTGATACACAACTAATTCATTTTGTTTCACACCGTACAAAATTTCAGTATAATCCTTATATCTTAAACCAATTTTTACTTCTCTTTCTTCAACAGTTTTATCTTCTTTTACTACATAAACAACTTTTTTGTTGTCAACCTCAAGAATTGCTTCTGAAGGTACAACCAAAGCATTCTTTTCATAAAAAACAAGTTCACCTTTAACAAAACTGCCTGATTTAAAAACACCATTTGGGTTGTCCAAAACTACTCTTACTTCCATAGAACGAGAAACTGGATCTATATAATTTGAAAGTTGTAAATTTTTTGATACAAAAGTTTCGCTATCTAAAGTAAACTTTATATAGGAATTTTTTTGAATTTTATTCACAACAGTTTCAGCAATACTAAATACTAATCTTACTTTACTAATATCACTTATTATACACACTGGTGTCTGTTGCGACACCATACCACCTACATCTACATAATATTTTGCTACAATACCATCTATTGGTGATTTAAGTTCATACAATGTAAACTTCAACACAGGTTCGTCTCTGTCTATTTCACAGATCACTTCATCCTTTTTAACATAACTTCCTTCCTCTTTTATTTTTTTAACTAATCTTCCAACCACTTTTGGCACAACGGTTACCTCGTTTATTCCTTTAATCTCACCAACAAAATTTATACTATCAGCTATAGTTTTATATCCTGCTTGTTTAACTTTTACAGTATAAACCAACTCTGTCTCTTTTTTTGATAACTCTTTTGATACTTTTCTTTTATGTACTGCTTCAAAGATTCTGTAAATACCAAAAGCGACTATTGCAATAATTATTATTGATAAAACAATCTTTCTTTTCATATAACCCTAAGCCTCCTTCCACTTTATAGAAATTTTATACATTTATTTTGCATATTTACACATATTTCATATCATTACCTAACATACTTCTTCATCTTTTCACAAGTTATAATATAATCACACAATGTTTGATAATAGTTTATCTTCGTATTTGAAAAATTAAGTTCTGCTTGAAGTAGTTCTAAATAAGAGCTCCTTCCTTCTAAATAATAACTTTTTGCAACATCATAATTTTCTTTTGCTTGTTGAAACATCTCCTGCGCAACTAATAAAGAATCTTTAAGTTGTAAATATGTTGAATATAAAGATGTAAGTTCTAAATTAAAGTAATCTTTTGCTTGTTGTTTTGAAAATTCTATTTGTTTTATACTTTCTTTTACTTGTTTATACTTTGCAAAAGTTGCTCCACCATTAAATAAAGGTATGTTTAATATTATACTCCAGCTATATCTATCATCCCATTCATCAATTGGACGAGTATAGTTATCTACAGTCCAATCATAACTGCCAGAAACAACAATAGATGGTATAAGTTCACTTCTTACCAAATTCAAATTATTTTTCAAAATTCTTTTCTGTAGTTCTAACATTGTTATTTCAGGTAAAAATACAATGTTCTTTTTAAGTTCATCATAGTCAAATTTTTTTTCTAATAAATTTTCTGTTTCATCATTTAAAAAATCTTCAAGTTCACCCACAACATCTACATCATAATCAACACAAAGTATTGTTTTTAAACTTTCTTTTGCAAGTTTGTAGTTATTTTGTATCTTAAAAAGATTAAGTTTTGAATTAAGATAATTTATTTTTGCTGAAGAAAAATCTAAATAAGAAACCCTTCCTTCTTTATACAAACTTTCAGAAACTTTGTAGTTTTCAGAACTAATCTCAACTGCTTTTTCTATAACTTCAACAGACTTTTTTGCTAACAGTGTCTTCAAAAAACTTTCTTTAAATTTTATAATAACATCGCGTTTTGTTTTTTCATATTCTTTTTTACTGATTTCATACTGTATAGAAGCAATATTATATGAATAAACGAACTTATCAAGAGGAACAACTTCAGAAATAGAGATATTTGCAACATAAAGTTTATCAGAAGTCAAAGTCGGTGGGAATGAACTTCCAAAAAGTTGTCTTTGTAGTGGTGGAAGGGACGACAAATCAAGTTGTGGCCGAGATAACATTGTGTATCTAAAACTTGACGACAATTTAGGTATCCACGGTGAAACCATTTCTAATTGTTTATATTTTGCTTGTAAAACTTTTGATTCTGCTTGTTTTATTTCTAAATTGTTTGTTAACAAAATCTTTTTTGCTTCTTCATATGTTAGTTCTTTAGAAAACACTGCTGAATGTAAAACTAATGTAACTAAAAACAATTTTTTTATCCTTTTCATATTTACTTCTCCTCGCTAAAAATCAACATGTTTATAGAAACATCTTCGTTTAAAATACCATGTAGAAGTATCTGCCAAAAAATTTCTTTAAGTTTATCAATTTTATCTTTATAAAAGTAAACCATTGAAGATACAGCAGAAGCATATGCTAAAAGCATAGAAGGTACAACTTCAACTAATTCTACTGATGGGTCAAATCTTTTAATAAGTCCTTTTTTAAACATTTCTTCAATAACAGGTAACAATTTTTGAGCTAATTTTTGTAATTTTTCTTTTATTTCCTCAATTTTAGGAATCGCTTCTTCTTTTGCAAGTTCTTTTCTTATTGCTATGAACAAATTCATGTTCTTAATTTGAAAATCAATATAGGTATCATAAACTTTTTTCAATTTTTTTAATGCTTGTAATTTAATATCTTCAAGAATTTTGTTAATTTCTTCTTCTAACTCACTAAGTAAAGATAAAAGAATCTCTCTAAAAAGCCCTTCTTTGGTCTTGAAATAAAAAAATATAGTTCCTTTAGCAACACCTGCAAGTTGTGCTATCTCTTCAACAACTGTTTCATGATAGTCCTTTTTATTTAAAATTTCTTTACCTGCTTGAATTATTTTGTTATAAGTTTCTTTTTCTTGATGCATAATTTTTTACCTCCATTTAACTGATTGGTCAGTCAATATTAATTTAAACAATCAATTTCATCACCTTAACTGACCAGTCAGTTAAATTTTACAAAACAAAAATTTTTTTGTCAAGAGTTCACTAAAAATTTTTTTTGACTAATAGGTCAGTTAACAAAAAAATAGAAAAGCTATAAATGTGAAATTTATTTTTGAATTATCTTTAACCCAAAACCTCATTTATATACGAAACATATATATCGTAATCTTCTTTAGAAAAAAGTACAAACCTTATTTTTTTAACATAATTCAACTTTGGCAAAATTGTTCTTATTGTATCAAAAACAACTTTTGTTGCTTCTTTTATAGGATAGCCGAACGCACCTGTAGATATTGCAGGGAAAGCAATTGATGAAATTTTGTTTTCTTCCGCAAGATTCAACGCGTTTATGTAACAGTCAGCAAGTAGTTTATCTTCAGGTTTATCAATTCCATATCTTGGTCCTAAACAATGGATAACATATTTATTTGGCAAATTATATGCGTTTGTGATTACTGCTTGACCAACTTTTATAGGAGCATATTTTCTACATTCCTTTTCAAGTTCAGGGCCAGCAGCACGATGTATAGCTCCTGCGACACCACCACCTGGTTTTAGATACGCATTTGCTGCGTTCACAATCGCATCTATATCTGGTTGTTTTGTTATATCTCCTTGTACAATTTCTATTATTACATTTTTAATTTGTTTTTTAATCATAAAAAATTACCCCTCTTTGTTAACAGGTAATTTTTTAATTTCATCCAATGTTTTTTTAATTTCTTCTTCAGGATATTCAAAATCTTCAAGTTTACCTTCAAAATATAAATCGTACGCTGACATATCAAAAAATCCATGACCACTAAAATTAAATACAATACATTTTTCTTCACCAGTTTCTCTACATTTTATTGCTTCATCAATTGCAGCTTTCACAGCATGAGCAGTCTCAGGTGCAGGGAGAATCCCTTCAGTTTTAGCAAAAATTACTGCTGCATCAAAAACTGCTTTCTGAGGATATGCAACTGCATCTACTATTTTTTTATAAACTAAATAACATACAATTGGTGCATCACCATGGTAACGTAACCCACCTGCATGAATCTTCGGAGGTACAAAATTATGTCCTAAAGTATACATCTTCAAAAGCGGCGTCAAACCAACAGTATCACCAAAATCATATAGATACAACCCTTTTGTAAGTGATGGACAAGCAGTTGGTTCTACTGCAAGAAATTTTGTTTCTGTTTTACCATTAAGTTTATCAGGAACAAAAGGTATTATAAAACCTCCAAAGTTACTTCCACCACCAACACAACCTATTAACACATCAGGATTTTTCTCACCAACAAGTTCTAACTGTTTTTTTGTCTCAAGACCAATGATTGTTTGATGTAACAAAACATGGTTTAATACACTTCCTAAAGAATAATTTGTATCTTGATGTGTAGCAGCATCCTCAACAGCTTCAGATATTGCAATACCTAACGATCCAGGTGAGTCAGGGTCAACTTCAAGTATTTTTCTGCCAGCATTAGTAAGATTTGTAGGTGATGGATGAACATCTGCTCCCCATACATGCATCAAAGATCTTCTGAACGGTTTTTGATGATAACTTACCTTTACCATATAAATAGTGCATTTTAATCCAAAGATATTACATGCGAATGCTAATGCAGAACCCCATTGACCTGCACCTGTTTCTGTAGTTAATCTTTTTATACCTTCAATTTTGTTATAATATGCTTGTGCAACAGCAGTGTTTGGTTTATGAGAACCTGTTGGTGAGACACTTTCATTTTTATAATAAATCCTTGCTGGTGTCTTAAGATATTTTTCTAATTCGTATGCACGAACTAATGGTGTTGGTCTCCAAAGTTTATATACATCTAAAACTTCCTGTGGTATCTCAATCCATTTTTCATTAGATACTTCTTGTTTTATCAACTCCATAGGGAATATAACAGATAAATCTTTTGGTTCAACAGGTTTACCAGTAGCAGGATTAATCGGTGGTGGTAGCTGTTCTGGCAAATCAGGTAAGATATTATACCATGCAACAGGCATCTCTTTTTCTGGTAATAATATTTTTTTGTTATCAAACATAAAAATTTCTCTCCTTTTTAAGTAAGATTTATTTTATCAAAAAAATTTTTTAGTTCATTATAAAAATTTGTTTCTGTAATTTTTTCAATCAAAGGTTGTTGCTGTTGGGAATAAATATAAATTTTTTCGTCTCTATGTAGCACTCCATCAACCTTTAATTCGTTAAATGGGACAAAATTTTCTTCTGCTAAATTTACTAAAATTTTTTTATCATAAATCTTTAATCCAAGTTTTGGTATTAAATCCAAAATTTTTTTTACAGTATTAAACGAAACAACTGTAGGTATTGTTACAATTATAAGTATATCTATATTATCAGTTGTCCTTCTTGAGAAATGTTCCATCCCTGCTTCTGTATCGACTACAACATATCTATAGTTCTTAGATAAGTTTGACATAAATGTTCTTAAGAGTTCGTTAACATAACAATAACATTCTTTCCCTTCAGGTCTCCCCATTACAATAAGGTCAAAATTTTTATATTCAACAAGGGCTTCCTGCAATTTCATATTAACATATTCTGCTTTAGAAAAATTTTGTGGTATTTGTGCAGTTCTAAGTTCTTCTCTTATATCAGCAACAGTTAACTCATATTTCATCCCTAAACTTTCAGCAAGGTTTGAATTAGGATCTGCGTCTACAACTAAAATTGGTGTCAAATTTTTATCAATTAAATATTTAACAATACCACACACAACTGTTGTTTTACCAACACCACCTTTACCACAAACTGCTATTCTTTTTGTCATTTTTTATTTTTAATAGCAAAGATACGATGTTGTAATGAAAAAAGGTTTATAAACCCACCAGCATCTTTTTGGTCATATTCTAACAATCCTTTTGATTGTTTATCAAACGAAGCAAGTTTGTATTCGTATAGTGAATTTGGTGAATATCTGGATTTAACAAAAATGTTACCTTTGTATAATTTTAGTACAACTTTACCATTAACATATTTTTGGATTTCATCAATAATTTTATCTAAACTTTCACGTTTTAATGTAAACCACTCACCATTATAAACCAATCTTGCATATTCTAAAGCAAGATGTTGCTTATATTGAAATGTATCTTTATCTAAAGTTAAATATTCTATTTCTCTATGAGCAAAATAAAGCAAAGTTGCAGCTGGTGCTTCATACACACCACGAGATTTTATCCCTACAAGACGATCCTCAACAATGTCTGTCCTTCCTATAGCGTTTCTACCAGCAACTTTGTTTAAAACCTGTATAATTTTTGTTCCACCATCTTTTTCTAAAGAAAATTTACCTTCTTCTGTTGCGATCTTAACCGGTACACCTTCTTTAAATTCAATTTCAACATCTTCATATTCATCAGGAGCATTTTTCGGCGAAACTGTCAACTGGAACATACTTTCGTCTGGTTCATTATTTAAATTTTCAAGAATACCACCTTCATAACTTATATGCCATAAATTAGCATCTGAAGAATAAGGTTTTTCTTTTGTCACAGTAATAGGTATTTTATATTTTTTAGCATATTTTATTTCATCTTGACGAGATTTAAGATTCCATTCACGCCATACAGCTATAATTTTTGCTTCAGGAAATAAACATTTAAATGCATGTTCAAACCTAACTTGATCATTACCTTTACCTGTTGCACCATGAGATAAAATTTTTGCATTTTCTTTTTTTGCAACTTCAACAACTTTTTTTGCAATTAACGGTCTTGCAATAGAAGTACCAAGTAAGTATTTTCCTTCATATACAGCATCTGCTTTCAAAACTTTAAATATATAATCTTTTACAAACTCTTCTTTTGCATCAACAACATAAACTTTTTTTGCACCAATTTTGTATGCACGTTCCTTTATTTCATCAAAATTTTCGTTTTGTCCTACATCTACAATAACAGCAATCACATCTGCTTTATATTTTTGTTTCAACCAATGCAAAATCACTGATGTATCAAGCCCGCCTGAATATGCTAAAACAATTTTTTGTTTCATAATAGTATAAATTCCAAACACATTACTCCAAAGTTATCATTTACCCTGCCTTTTTATATTATTCAAACATAGTTTTAAAATTGTTGATATCACACTTTTCATATTTTTTCTTTCAACAACAATGTCGACAAACCCGTGTTCAAGTAAAAACTCTGCTGATTGAAAACCTTCAGGGAGTTTTTGCTTTATAGTTTGTTCTATAACTCTTGGTCCTGCAAAACCTATCAATGCTTTGGTTTCTGCTATAATTATATCACCTAACATAGCAAATGATGCTGTAACACCACCAGTTGTCGGATCAGTAAGAACAGAAATGTAAGGAAGGTTGGTCTTTTTAAATTCAGCACAAGCAGCAGCAGTTTTTGCCATTTGCATTAAAGAGATAACACCTTCTTGCATTCTTGCACCACCACTTGCTGAAACAATTACGATCGGCAGTTTCATTTTTTTTGCTTTCTCAAAACTTAAAGTTATCTTTTCTCCTACAACAGAACCCATGCTACCACCTAAAAAATTAAAGTCTAATACACATAAAACTGTTTTGATATTGTTAATACTACATATTCCACATACACATGCTTCGTTAAGATTTGATTTTTTTTCAGATTCTTTTATTTTAGCATCATATTCTGGGAAGTTTAACACATTAACAGGTTTATAATTTTTAGCAAACTCTTTAAATGTATTTTTATCAACAAGAAGTTCTATTCGTTCATAAGAAGATAATCTAAACATGTATCCACATTTAGGACATATTTTATAATTTTCTATGAGTTCTTTCTTTAACAAAATTTGGTTACAAGAAGGACAATTTTCAAAAATTTCTTTTGGTACTTGTACTGTTTTTTTCATATTTTTCTTTTATTAATTTTTTAAGTTGTAGAATTTGTATCTTTGCACGTTCTACATATTCTGGATCATTAACTAACAATAATTCTTCCCATATAGATAATGCTTCTTCATACCTACCATATTTTTTATACATATTAGCAAGAATTGCTTTAACCATATTCGGTGCTTTACCACCTTCTACTATCTCTTTAAGTTTGTCTATCATTTCCAAATACTTACCGCCAAGTTTATAACAAATTGCTTGTTGATACTTAACAAGTTCCCAATAATCGCTATCAGAAGAAGATTTCTGAAACTCTAAATTTTTAAGACCAAATCCAACAAGGTTCAATGCTTCATCTGGTCGTTCAAGATTCCATGCTAATACTCCTACTCCATAAAAATATACAAAACTATATAAAGGATCTAAAACTACAACACGTTTACAATAATCAATAAATTTTTTATACATCCCAGGCTGAATCTTAGTCATATGTTCATAAATATCTTCTTTATGATCATGTCTTTCTGGAGGTGGGCCACCATAATACTGTAATAGTTGTATCCAAGCAATATCACTTATAAATTTTCTTAAACCCAAAATAAACCCTATACTGTCAATAACAAAAAATTTTTCTAATGGTAAACGAGAAACAAAAATGTTATATTTTTCATCTTTATAAAAACTTACAGGATTTTTTATTACCAAATTTAGAAAAATTAAACAAATAATCAAAATGATAAAATAAACCTTCATAGATCTTTATTTTTGAAAACAGAACAGGTTAATAACAAAAATATAGCAGAATATACAAAAGTATATCCTAACGCTTTTATTAAACTAAATTGTGAAACAAAATATGAACTATCAAAAAAATCTTTTAGATTAAGTAATTGAAAATTAGGAATAATATAGTAAAAAATGTTCAACAAAAATTTAACAACATCCACTTTTATTCTTTTTATTATAAACATCAATTCTGATGTAAAATGTCCCGCAATCCATAAAAGAACAGAAGTTACAACTGCAGCAACTCTTGAAGTCATAGAAACAACACCAAACAAAGCTATTGATAAAACAATACTCATCTTAAGAAAAATAGTAGTAAGTATA
Organism: uncultured Elusimicrobia bacterium; assembly: GCA_964521665.1. Lineage (GTDB taxonomy): Bacteria > Elusimicrobiota > Endomicrobiia > DTEH01 > DTEH01 > JANXDG01. Next base: position 22,928 of record CAZFSG010000007.1, on the reverse strand, counting down.
AAAAAATACTCTTTAGTTACATACCACTTTGATATTTTTATAAGTAGAATATGAAAAGCACTCATTATTAAAATACTTACAGCTATTGTTAACAACATACCAAAATATTTACCAACTATATATTTTGTTCTTGAGATAGGTTTTGAAAGAATTATATATATACTTTTTGTTTCCACATCTTGTAAAAAAAGTTCTACTGTATTCAAAAGAACTAATAAAAGACAAAATAATTCTATCATAACTATACCGGAATTTACCAACACACGTTGTGGTTGTTCAAATCCACTTAATCCAGTCAAAAGCAATCCTATAAAAATTAGTGCTATACTAAACAATAAAAGTACAAGATAAAGTTTTGTCTTCAAATTTTCTTTTAGTGAAAAAATAGATATTTTAAACAAGTTTTTCATAAATGTATTTTTCTACAAAATCGAATTGTTTCGTATTAAAAAAATACTTATACCAATTCCATATACTCCTATAGTATTTATCCACCAACTTATCGGCGATAAAAAACCTACTTTTTTATTCCAAAGCCACATTACTGGTACTAACAACAACGACAAAAGATATAGTTTATGTGGCAACAAAAAAAACAACATTATAACTAACCTAAAAACTATTGAATACATCTTTTTTTTAAAAAAATTGTATGCAACAGAACTATTGTAAAACAAACTATCCATATACAAAATAATAATACTTAATACATATGTGCCTACTATTAATAAACAAAGTATCAAAATTATTGGTTCTACATCCCATACAGAACAATAAGATGAAAAAACAAATAAAAACACTATATGTATTACCTGATCCCATAGAAAAAATAAAATGTTATCTTGAATATAGTTGTGCCTTATATTATAAGCACGATATTCATCTTCTATAACATGAAATACAAATAAAATTATTAAACACCATATTCCAGATAATTTTATTGGATAGTCAAACCAAATTTTACCAATATTCTCCCAAGTAAGAATAAGTGCAAAAATAAAAAATGTTAATGAGTGAAGAACAACTCCATAAAAACTTCTTTTTTTCCACTCTGCAATAAAGTTTGTTTGTAAAACAAAATCTGTTAATAAATGTGACAAAAGTAATCTAAAAAATATCTTCATAGTTTTAATTTTTTATAAAATACTATTGTATTATTTCAATAATTTGTATGTTTATGCTTTTATTCCAAAAATCTCAATTTCTTGTTGTCGTCCACGAAGAAGCACTTTACCTAATGAAACTGTAGGGATCCTGTTGTTAAGTTTTTCGTTAACATATTCAGAAATAATAATAGGTATATTAAACTCTTTAGTAAGTTCTTGCAACCTTGATGCTACATTAACTGTATCACCAACTGCTGTGTATTCCATCAAATGTGCAGAACCAATATTACCAACAATTGCTTCACCAGTATTTATCCCGGCACCCATCTTTATCTCAAAATTTTTAGAGAACGAATATTCTTGGTTCAATTTCTCAAGTTCACGAAACATTTCTATTACACAACTAACTGCTAAATATGGATGATCTTTTTGTTCTATAGGAGCGTTCCAAAAAAACATTATACAATCACCAATATATTTATCAATAGTCCCATTATACTTAAATATTATATTACTTAAAACACTAAAACATTCGTTAAGAAGTTTAACTATTTCTTCAGCGGGAAGATATTCAGAAATTGTTGTAAATCCACGTATATCAGCAAATACTACAGTAATCTCTTTTTTTTGTCCACCAAGAATACTTAAACTTCCAGCTGGATTTTTCAACAGTTCTTCCATTATATACGGATTTATATATTTTGAAAATGTCTTTTTTATAAGTTTTTTTTCTTTTTGTTCAAAAAATAATTTGTATAAAATACTGCTAAAACCTATTAAAAACACCACTGCTGCAAAAGGTATAAATTCTACTATTGTATAAAACTTTACAAATATAAAATATGTTAGCAAATAATATCCAGAAATTAATAACAAAATTAATACTATTGTTGGGACAACAGCTAAGTTATAAAAAACAAATCCTAACACTATTATCGTACAAACCAAAAACAACATTAAATAATTTTTACCAAATTTTTTACAATAAATGTTTGATAACAAATTCTCTATAACAGTAGCATGTAACTCAACACCTGGATAAATGTTTACAAACGGTATTGGATAATGGTCATAAGAACCCGTTGCTGTAGATCCAATAAGAACTATTTTGTCTTTAATCCACATTGAAGGTATAACATTGCGGTATACATTTACAATTGAATATCCGACAAAAGTTGAGACAATTTTATTTGTTTTTTTATCAAAATATTCTGAGGGGCCATAATAATTAACATATATTTGTTGAGGTAAATCTGTTATATTTTTACCAATGTATGTTTTAAATATAGTAAAATTAAAAGAATCAAATAGTTCTCCTTTATATTTTCTATACAGAGTAATTTTACGTACAACACCATCTTTATCAGGTTCAATATTAGCAAACCCTACTTTTGCAACTTTTTGTATCTGCGGAATTGGTAAAATCAGGTTTTCTGTTAAAACTTTTTGTATTGAGCCATCTTTCAAAACATTTTCATATACTGTTTCAAAATGTGATGCAACAACTGTTTTTCCTTTTGCTAAAGCAGAAACTAATTTTGTGTCAGAAAAAGGATTACTCTTCTCAGGGAAAAGAATGTCTAACGCAACAACTTTTGCTCCTGCAGAAATAAGGTTTTCTACAACCTTTGCAATAATTTTTCTATCCCAGGGCCATCTACCAAGTTCTGTAAGAGATTCTTCATCAATTTTTACAATTATTATTTTATCTGATGGCTTTTTAGGACCACGTAATTTAAATCGTAAGTCATAAAATATATTTTCTATAGGTGAATATATATCGGTAATAGATAAAATTATGACACAAAAAATGCAAAATAAAACAACCAAACACCAACTAATATGTTTTTTTATATTCATTTAATAACATAATCATTTCGTAATTTTTATTTTAAAAACTTCTGTTTTCGTTATATTTTCTGATGAATCTTTTGCTTGGATATAAAATGTATAAAAATCTTTTTTAAGAATTTTAGAAGTGGTAAAACTATAAAGTCCAGCTTTTTTGCTTCCAGCAATAAGAACCATTTGGTTCTCTGTAATTATTTGATATTCATTTTGTTGTCTTTTTTTGGGTATCACTTCAACAAGTTTGACTTCTGCAACTTCTTTATCATCTTCAACTTCAGCAAGGATTGTGTTTGTTAATTTATATCTTATTGTAGGCATCTGAGATAAACTTATTTTTGGTGGTGTATCAACTATTTCAAATTCTTCTGATTTAACTACATATTGTGTGTTACCTAACATACTCTTAAGCTCAATATAATAACTACCGACAAGGTAATCTTTTAACACATCAAACTCTGCAGAAATTGTTTTTATTTCTGCTGGTTGTAAATTTATAGATAATGTTTGTGATGAAACAACAATATCAAACTTTGTTTTTAAAAACACATTTATTTTGGGATTTATCTGAAGAAAAACAGATTTGTTTTTCACAACAAATACAAGTTTTATTTTTTCATCATAATTATATCTTTTCTTTATTTCTTCAGATGAAATGATAATTTCAAAATCAGGTTTTTCTTTTACAACAATTTTTTCTTCTTTAATCTCTTTCTGTATTTTTTCTTCTTTTTCTTCTTTTGATACTTCTGAAATACTAACAACTGTTGTTGTAACATAAACTGGTTCATAAACAACTTTCTCAACTTTCAGTGTAGGTTTTTTAACGACTGTATAGTATTGATATTTTTTTTTAACAGGATATAATACATTTAATTTTGTTAAAAACAAAAAAGAATCTTTTTTTCTAACTAAATCGTTATTAAACTCGCAAACTAAACTATAATCTTGTCCTTTTTTTAACGCAACAACAAAATCATCATAAACTTTCTGTTGAACATTTTTCTCAACAACATAAAATGAAATATGTGAAATACTATCTTTAGTTGCAAAAATTTTTAATGGTATTTTAGCAGTAGAGGAAGAAAAAACAATTTTGTCTGTCTCAATAACAGCTTTTATTTTTTCAGAAGTTAAAAAAAGTATTTTTATAACAAAAACAATTACTAAAATTAGTATTATAATATATATTCTAGGATATTTCATCGAATTTTTTTTCAATGTTTCTTAATAAAAATTTTATTGAACACAACTTCTTTATTTCTTTTTCAGAAATTATTTTTAACAATTGAGGAGAATTACAACAAAGAAAAATAAAATCTTTTTTCTCAAGAAGCGCTTTATGTGCAATAGGTTGTATAATTTTATATGCTTGTTGTCTACTTAACCCTTTTTTAACAAGTTCTGAAAGTAAAGTTTGTGAATAAAAAATGTTATACGATTTCTTTAAGTTTTCCTCCATGTTTTCTGGATATACTACAATGTTTTTCATTATTTCAGTAAACCTATGTATGATAAAATCAGTTGCTATACTTATATCAGGCAAGATTATACGTTCAGCTGACGAATGAGAGATATCTCGTTCATGCCATAAAGCAACATTTTCATATCCAGCAATTGTATAACTTCTTATCACTCGTGCTAACCCACATATGTTTTCTGATAAAACAGGATTTCTTTTATGTGGCATTGCAGAAGAACCTTTCTGTCCTTTACTAAAAGGTTCTTCAACTTCCAAAACTTCTGTTCTTTGTAGATGTCTTATTTCTGTTGCAAACCGTTCTAACGAAGCCGCAATGTTCGCTAGTGTGGTAAGATAATACACATATCTATATCTTGGAACCACCTGAGTAGAAACAGGTTCGCTATAAATACCTAAGTTTTTTAACACTTTGTTTTCTATATCTACTGAAAGTTGTGAATATGTCCCAACAACACCAGAAATTTTTCCTACACTCACTATTTTTTTTATATATTCTAACATTTCATAATGTTGCTTAATCTCATAATACCATCCAAGAAGTTTGTACCCGAAAGTAATAGGTTCTGCATGTACACCATGGGTACGACCTATCATTATTAAATTTTTGTATTTTAATGCTTGTGATTTTAACACATCTAAAAGAGTTTTTAATCTTTTCATCAACTGTTCACAACTAAGTTTTAATTGTATTGCAGTTGCTGTATCTAAAACATCAGAAGAAGTAAGACCGAAATGTATCCATCTTGCTGAATTACTTTTTACTGACTCACTTAATTGGTCTACAAAAGCTGCAACATCATGTTTTGTTATTTTTTCTATTTGTTTTATACGTTTGATATCAATCTTAATTTTTTTAACAATTTCGTCGTATTCATCCTTTGGCACAATTTTTTCTTTAACAAGAACTTTCAACACTTCAAGTTCAATTTTTAGCATAAGCTGAAATTTTTTTTCTTCAGACCATATTTCTGCCATTTCAGGTAATGTATATCTTGGTATCATAGATAAAAAACTCCTAATAATAAGAATATTTTAAGTTTAAAAATAAGCAAAAACAAAAGTTTGCTACTACAAAATATCTATTGCGTATCTATATGTCTACAATAGTCTATTTCAAATTTAGATGTGTATAATTAAAAATAAAAAATTTAATTTATTTTTTCCTCTTTACTAAAGATAAATTTTCGCCTGTCTTTTCGTTATATACAGAAATAACTTTTTCTTCAATATGTTGTCTAAGTTCGTTAGTAATAGGATGTGCAATATCTTTACGAGAACCATCGCTTGTTTTTCTTGATGGCATAAAAATTTTTGCTTCGTTTTCTACAACAACAATACGTAAATTATGAACTACAAACTGGTTATCCAATGTTATAGTAGCATACGCTTTCACTTTTTTCTCTTTTTGTGGATATATTCTTACTTCTGTAACTTGCATATATCCTTTCCTCCTAATCATTAGAGTTTTGGTAACTATCTTATGATATTTATATGAACAACTCTATAATTTGCGTGGACAACAAACAACAGTCCATAGTAGTCGCACCATTTCAAGGTGTGTAAAATAATAAAGCGTAAACTAAAATCTGCGGCTATAAATTTTTGGACTGCAATAACCATGCTATTGCAATTATTACGCAGAGTAAAGCCTGCGATTACCAATTATAAATTCACAATACGCAATATATTGTTATTTGATTAATTTTTTGTATCTCAAAGAACATCTATTTTTTAGTTAACAGAACCTTAATTAGAATATACTTTTAACGACAAAAAGTTTATAGTTTTTAAATTCTTTGTCTTTTCTAACTTTTTCTTTAATTGACAAAATTTCTCTTTTTTTCTCACTTAAAACAAAAAAACACGAACCCGACCCTGTCATACTCACAACATTATTATTTGAATATTTAGTTAACATATCTTTCACTTTTTTCAAAGATGGTATCAATTCAAAAGCTGGTTCTTCAAGGTCGTTTTTTACAACATATTTAAATTTTTTATCGAGCAACAATTTTATAATTCTTTTTTTATCAAGTCTTTGTTTTTTATTCTTATTTTTTAAAAATTCATTGTCCCATGTATCATAAACTTCCTTTGTTGACAATGATATATTAGGATACACTAACAAAAACCATAAAGGTTTTCTTTCCCAAGGAACTGAAAACAACTTTTTAATTTTTTCGCCTGCGGATTCAACTATACACAACCCTTTATATATAAAAAAAGGGGCGTCTTTACTTATTTTTGAACATAAAGAAACTAATTCTTTTTTTGAAATTTTTATATTGAACAATTTTATTAATCCTTTAGCAACCGCAGCAATATCTGATGACGCACCACCAAGCCCACTACCTATAGGTATGTTCTTTGTTATTTCAATACGAACACCTTGTTTAATTTTATACTTTTTTTTGAACAAATCTACAAGATTGTAACACAAATTCTTTTTCCCTTCAAGAGATTTTATATTACATTTGACAACAATTTTATTTTTAGGTATAATAGAGAGTTTGATTTTATCGTAAAGAGAAACAGTTTGAAACACAGAAAAGATATTATGGTATCCATCTTTACGTTTGGTAAGAATTTTTAACAAAAGATTAATTTTTGCTGGTGTTTGTAACAACATTATTTTTTAATTTTAATTTCTTTCAATCTTTTCTTAACAAGTTTATTTTTGGGATTAAGTTGGAACGATTTGGTATAATACTCATATGCTTCCTGAAGTTTATTAAGTTTTAATTTTAGCTCACCAATATGTTCATAAACCACTGGATCTTTACAATCTTTTATCTGTTCAAACAATTCCTCTGATTTTTCATACAATCCTTTTCTGTAATATACCCAAGCAAGAGAATCTATATATGCGTAATTGGTAGGTTCATACGAAAGTGCTCTCAAGATAAGCTGTTCCGATTTGTCAAGATTAACATTTTTGTCTGCATAAAGATATCCAAGATAGTTCAATGCTTCGTGGTCAGAAGGATCCTGTTCTATTGCTTTATTCATAAAATACTCTGTTTTTTGAAAATCTCCAATTTGGTCATAACACACACCTAAATAAAAATCTATACGTTTAAATGTTGAAGAAATTGATTTAAGTTCGTACAAAATATTTATTGCATCTTTATATTTTTTGTTGTCATAATAATAAAAAAACATCATCAGCTTTGCATTCTCAGAATTAAATTTTTTGTTAGCAACAGTGAGAATTTTTTGAACATCTTTATTCTTTTTTAATAAAGCAAAATAATATGCTAGTTTTAGATATGGAACTTCATCAACATTTTTAGAATATTTAATATATTTTTGCATATATTTTGCCGCTAACAACAAATTGTTTTTATATTCATAAAACATCGCTATATAAAAATAATACTCAGGTAAAAATTCTTTCTTAGGTATGTTTAAAACTTTATCAAGATACTTCTCTGCTTTATCAAGATTTTTTTGTGAAACTAACAATGAAAATAACATTGCAATAGATTTATAATCCTTTGGCGAAACTTGTATATAATCTTCATACTTCTGTATCATAGAAGAATAATCTGTAGTAAACATTAAAAGATTGTCTAACAACTGAACAACATCTTGTTGTTCAGGAATTTTTTGTAATACCTCTTTTGCTTGTTGTATGTTACCAAGTTTGTAATTTAGAATAGCTATAGGTAAATATACACTTGTATCTTCTGGATTTACTTCCATATATTTTTTGTAATACTCTAATGATTTCTTTTCATCAGATAAAGAATATATCTGTGCAAGATTAAGTAATGCATCTTTATTATCTGGTTGTAAAGAAACAATTTTTTCAAACAATTCTGTTGCAAATTCTTTGTATCCGTGTAACAACAAAATATTTGAGAAATCAGCAAGTGTTTCAATGTCAGATATAACATCTTTTACAGTTCTTATCATACTTCTTAACTTATCTGTTTGTTCAGTTAGAATATATAAATAAAAAAGTTGTGAATATACATAAGTTGCTTGCGGGTCTTCTTGTAAAACTTTTTCAAATTTTTCAATAGCAGATTTATAATTTTTATTTTGTAAATCAATTAGTCCTTGAGTGTAATAATAATAACTTTGTTTAAACGCAAACAATTGGGTTACCAGAAATAAAAAAAATAAAAAAATTATGTTTCTTTTCATACAACAAAATTTGTTAATTCACCTATATCCTGAATTTTTACTACAACTTTATCACCTTTTTTCATTGGTCCTACATTAGGTGGTGTACCTAAACTTATCACATCGCCTGGATACAAAGTCATAATTTTTGATACAAAACTTACCACTGTTTCTACATCAAATATCATATTTTTGGTGTTAGAATTTTGGACAACCTTATCATTAAGTAAAGTTTGTATATTTAAATTTTTTGTATTTATATCAGGGACAATCCATGGACCTATCGGCGCAAATGTATCAAACGATTTTGCACGTGTCCACTGCCCATCTTTCTTTTGTAAATCTCTCGCAGTAACATCATTAAAACAAGTATATCCTAAAATATAATCTTTAACCTCTTCTTTTGGTACATCTTTAGCAGTTTTTTTAATCACAACTGCAAGTTCACCTTCATAATCAAGTTGTTTAACACAAGAAGGATAAACTATATTATCCTTATCTCCAACAATAGCAGAAGATGGTTTTAAAAAAATTATAGGTTCTTCAGGAATAGGCATGTTAAGTTCTTTTGCATGATCAATATAATTAAGACCTAAACAAATAATTTTTGTAGGTTTTACAGGCGGTAAAAACTTATTTTTTTCAGTAAGAGGATATTTTTTTTTATCTATTACAAAATTTTCTTCAAGATAATTTGGTAGGACTTTTTGAAAAGTGTTTGTATTACGGTCTATGATTACATAATGCTTTTCATTATCAAAAAATATACAACCATAGGCTATATTGTTCATCTAAAAAGTTTGCTCCAAAAATTAAATCTGTAAAACATCAAACATATTATAAAATCCTGCGGGTTTACCTTTCAGCCATTTTGCTGCAAGAACTGCACCTTTTGCAAATGTTTCTCTTGAAGTAGCAATATGTTTTAATTCTATACGCTCACCATAAGTAGAATAAATTATTGTATGTTCACCAACTATATCTCCACAACGTATCACACTCACACCAACTTCGTCATTTTTACGCTCTCCTATAATACCATTACGACAATATACAAAGTATGTTTGCGGTTTTATATGTTTTATAATATCCATAATTTTTTTTGCTGTACCTGATGGTGCATCCTTCTTTTTGTTATGATGTGCTTCCACTATTTCTATATCATAATTTTTATCTTTAAGGACTGTGGTTAAAAGTTCAACAAGTTTAAAAATTATATTCACACCTAAACTCATATTAGGCGATAACAATACCGGTATTTCCTCAGACGCTTTCCTTATATTATCTAATTGTTGGTCAGAATGTCCAGTTGTACCAATAACTATCGGTTTTTTATTCTGTAAACAAAAATATAACGCTTGTTGTGTCCCTTCAGGAGAAGAAAAATCTATTACTACATCTGTATATAAAATATATTTTTCAAGTGAAGGTTCCACTTGAGGTAAGTTGTCATAAATCTTTTTTGGACCTTGAATATCACAAAGACCTACAATACTTATGTCTTTATCTTGCAAACAGGCATCTAATACTGTCCTACCCATTCTACCTAATGCACCATTTATAGAAATATTTATCATATCCTATTTCTCTCTCTCTAACGGTTTTATTTCTATAGGAACTATAATTTGTATTGCATTTTTGTTCACAACAAGACGTTTCACCTGTGTCTTAATTACTTCACCAGTTGCTAAATTTTGAATATCAGCATTTGTTACTTCTAAAAAACTTTTTTCACCAACTTTTTCCATACGTTCACCTGCAACATCTATAATTTCAGAAATTCGTTGTGGTAGATATTTTTTGAAGATATATTTAAGTTTAGGTCTTATTTTTACAAAACCTGCAATTAAAAACTTGTCTGTGTAAATCGCTAATGGTACTTCAATAATTTTTTTTGCCATATTTATATTTTCCTCTTTTTAAATTTTATTTTTCTTCTTTATATTCAGCATCAATTACTTCGCCTCTATCTTTTTTTGTTTCTTGTTGAGACGCTGTTTGTTGTTGACCATATGAGGTTTCAGTTCCAGATCCTGAAGTTACACCCTTCTGTTGTGCTTGTTTATAAACAACTTCTCCTAATTTATAGGATGCTTTCAACAACTCATCTTTAGCTTTTCTTATTTCGTTTATATTATCAGATTTAAGTTTTTCTTTAGCATCGTTTAACGCACGTTCTATCTCAAGCCGTTCATCTTGTGTAAGTTTATCACCATATTCTCTTAATGATTTTTCTGTAGTATAAATTATTCCATCGAGATTATTTCTTTCTTCAGCCAATTCTCTACGTTTTTTATCTTCTTCAGCAAAACGTTCCGCTTCTTTTATCATACGGTCAATTTCTTCTTTAGAAAGTTTATGTGGTGCTGTAATACGTATAGATTGTTCCTTTCCAGTACCTAAATCTTTTGCTGAAACATGTAATATACCATTTTCATCAATATCAAAAGTTACTTCAATCCGTGGAACACCACGTGGTGCTGGGGGTATCCCATCAAGATAAAATCTACCTAATGAAACATTATCAGCAGCCATCGGTCGTTCACCTTGTAAAACATGTATCTCTACAGATGTTTGATTATCCATAGCAGTAGTAAAAATTTCAGACCTTCTTGTTGGAATAGTAGTATTTCGTTCAATAAGTTTTGTGAATACACCTCCTAAGGTTTCCACACCTAATGATAAAGGTGTCACATCTAAATGTACAATATCTTTTACTTCGCCAGCAATAATACCTGCTTCTATTGCAGCACCTATTGCTACACATTCCATAGGATCTATACCACGTTCAACTTTTCTACCCACATAATCTTCTAAAAATTTTATAACAATTGGCATTCTTGTAGGACCACCCACAGGAATTATCCTTGTAATATCTCTTATTGATGATATTCCACTATTAGGTTTTGCCTTAGCATCTTCTATTGCTTGATCAATAGATTTTGCACAACGTTCTACAATAGGACGAACAAGTTGTTCAAGAGTAGCACGAGTAATTTTCATAGTAAGATGTTTTGGACCGGTTGCATCAGCAGAAATAAATGGTAAGTTTATCTCTGTTTCCAAAACACTTGAAAGTTCAATTTTTGCTTTTTCAGCAGCTTCACGGATTCTTTGCATTGCCATTTTATCATTTCGCAAGTCAATTCCTGTTTCTTTTCTAAACTGTTCAAGAATATATTCAATTAATGCATTATCCATGTCAGTACCACCAAGTTGTGTATCTCCAGCAGTTGATATAACATCAAAACTTTTAGCACCGCCTGCTTCCCAAAATCGCATTATAGTAACATCTAATGTACCACCGCCCAAATCAAATACTAAAATTTTTTCTTCATGACCTGCTTTATCAATACCATATGCGAGACACGCAGCTGTTGGTTCATTTATGATTCTTACAACTTCAAGTCCCGCAATAGTACCTGCATCTTTTGTAGCTTGTCTTTGGTTATCATTAAAATACGCAGGAACTGTGATTACTGCTTTATCAACTTTATCTCCTAAAAATGCTTCTGCATCACGTTTAATTTTTTGTAAAAGAAACGCAGATAATTGTTGTGGAGTATATTCTTTACCATGAAGTTTATACTTATAATCAGTTCCCATCTTACGCTTAAACGCATAAACAGTCCCTTCAGGATTTGATACTGCTTGCCTTCTTGCAGGTTCACCTACAAGAAGTTGACCATCTTTTGTAATTGCAACATATGATGGAAACGCTTTTCCACCAATAGTTGTTCCTTCAGCAGCTGGTATTATTGTGGGTTTACCCCCTTCTAAAACTGCTGCTGCTGAATTTGAAGTACCTAAATCTATACCTATAATCCTACCCATAGCTTTTTCAACCTCCTTTTTGTCTAAGTTTTGTTACGTGTTTTTATGATGTTTATAGGAACCATAAACGATAAAATTAAAAATAAGCTTCTTTTTTTCAGCGAAATTAATTACGCAAACTAAAGTCTGCGGCTACAAATAATACACAATCCGCAATCTATTGGTAACCGCACCATTCATAGTGCGTAAAATAATAAGAAGCGCAGGCTAAAGCCTGCAGCTACCAATAATTCACAATCCATAACCTACCAGTAGCCGCAACCTTTAGGTTGCGTAAAAACGCAGGCTGAAGCCTGAACCTACCTACCAAATTATTTGATGCAAAAAAACAAGTTCTGGTTTCTTAAAACCATAATTTGTTGTTTTTAAAACAACCAAAGTTGGCCAGAATGTTCACTGTCAGATTTACCCATATCTTTGTTACCCCATCTGATACTAATTTTACCATACTCACCATCATAACCAGGAAAAATATCAACTTCGCCATTACGAACTTTTAATATACCTTCAACAATTCTTGGATTTATTTTTTTCTTTAACTCATCTTCGCTTAAATAAAGTAATACATCAAACTCAGTACCAACTTGTGTGACTATATACAAATACTCCTTTAAAGTTTTCTGTGTGCCTTTACCAGTACCTAACGCATCAGCAATTATCTCTATGAGAGGAATCACATTTTTATATGGTATCGCATTTTCAGGAACAAAAGATTCTTCACGGTCTGCAAGTTGGTCAACACGATTCAACACACCAACGGTGAGCCTCTTACCACATACAGGACATAAATATTTATACATCTTTGTTTCTTTTGGTGAACAACAAACTTTACAGATTCTATGTCCATCATAATGATATTTACCCTCTTCTGGGAAAAACTCTATTGTATACAAAAATTTTTTTCTGTCTTTATTTTTTATAATTGATAAAACTTCTTTATAAATATCTTCACAATTGTCATCTATTTCAAAAACATTTGCTTCACGAGCAATATTTTGTGGTGAATGTGCATCTGAATTAGAAATTAAAGTTATACTATCAAGTTTTGACAATCGCCAGTTCATTTTAGGATCGGAAGATAAACCTGTTTCAATACTATATATATATTTATAGTATTTTCCAAAACATTCTTCAATAGAATCAAACCCGCTTAACGAACCAAATACAGAAAAATGTGGTGTCCAAGCATGTGCTGGTACCACAAGAGCTTCCTCTGTGATAGAATACACAAGTTCAACAAGATCTATACAATCTAAAGAAACAATCGGTCTTCCATCAGAGACAAGATCACCAAAGTTTGATAATAAATTATTAAATCTTTCTACTGCAACAAAATCAGGCAAAAATATAATATTGTGAATACGATAGTTTTTACCATTGCGATAAAAAATATTACTTACTTCAGTCGTAAGTATAAATTTTACACCGTTGTATTCATAAGTATAATCAGATATTTGTTTAAGAGAACTCTTAAGTTCTTGTAGCCATCCTGGATGTGTAAAATCACCAGTTCCTAACAATCCCACACCTTTGAGTTTTGCCCAATGTGATAATTCAGAAATATTCATCTCTTTAGATGTTGCACGGGAATATCTTGAATGTATATGTAAATCTGCAATAAGTTTCATAGGTTAATCAAAATTAAGAAAGTTGTAAAAAATTTGTTCACTTTTTATCTTCTGTATCTATACAAAATTTTGAATTTTTTATAAAAAATAATGTATTTTTTGTATCAAACTTTTTTACTTAAGTTAATAAATTCTTGAACAATATGTTCAAACTGTGTTGTGTACCTGTCTACACGATAATTAAAATAATGATAAAACGCTATCGTAGGGATCGCAACAATAAGACCTGCTGCTGTGGTTATCAACGCTTCAGCAATACCTTTTGCTACAACTTGTGGTGATGCATACCCTACTTGTGCAATTGATTCAAACGCTTTTATCATACCAGTAACTGTTCCTGTAAAACCTAACAAAGTTGAGATAGAAGCAATCGCACCTAATAGTGGTAAAAATCTACTAAGTTTATAAACCTGTTGTTCTGCAATATCTTCAACAGTTTCTTCAAAACCTGGTTTATAAAATTCTTCAATACCTTTAACAAAAACAACTTTTACAATTTCAGGCAGTGTTTCAGCAAGTTTTTTTGATTTCTCAAATTCTCTGTTTGAAACAAGTTCAAAAATTTTGTGTATTACTACAGGATTTATTTTTATACTTGAATAAAATATAATCCGTTCAATGATTATTGTCAACGAAATAACAGAACAAAGTAGAATCGGGTACATCAAAATTCCACCTTTAACAAAATAATCTATCATTTTTTTCCTCCATTAAATCATTGTTTTATCACATTCCTACATTTTGAAAAAACACTGAAAATGACACAATAGATGTTGTTGGTAACACATTTTTTAAAACTGAAGATTTAATCCAAGTTGTATATATGGTTCAACAACCATATGTGGCTGTATAATATATTTGTTATTCAAGGGGTACGAAACAAAAAGTTCAATATTAAATTTTTCTTTTATTTTATATCCAATTTTATATTCTGAAACAAAATTCTCATCAATATAAAGATTGTCTGTTTGTTTTGTTTTACTATTATACAATAATTTTATTAAAAAGTATATATTTTTAAAAATATCTTTAGTGACACAAATCTGGGATGATATTTTGGGATAAAACAATATATCATTTGATAACAAATATCTAATTTTGAAATCAACAAAAAAAATTTGTATCCATAAATCTACTGCTGATACTTCTGTGTTATCTACAAACAAAGGAAAAACATTGTTGTTTTCAAAAACATAAGTTGGATATTTTGTATATACAGATTTATCAAACAATATAGATATATTATAGTTTTTACTTTTATATTTACTTTCACACCTAAAATTTTCAACTGAAGGAAAACAAAAAGTTTTTGTTTCATCTATTTTTATATAAGGCAGTTTTATAAAATAATTTTCAATATATTCATAAAAAAACTTTTTTCTATTTGCAATAACAAACTCAAAATTTTGTGTTTGTCGACCTATTTCTAATTCGTAATATAAATTGTAATCTTTATCCCATGATGCAGTAATATTTATTGAATCGCCACCGAGAATAATATCTTTTGATAAAGTTTTTATTGTAGTTGTAAAATTTTCCTCTTTATCAAACTTACAAAACATTTCTTCAAAAACAAAAATAAAATTTTTAATTAAAAAATTTATATTAAACATGTTCGTAAAAAACAGTTTATTATAATCTTCGTTGTTATACCATATAACCTGTGGTTTAAACGAAAGTTCTATACTATTAAAAACAATTTTAGTTATACCTGCATCTATATAATACTGATTGACAGACTTCAAAATATAATTTGACAATGTTTTTATCTCGGTATTAAAAACAACAGAATCAAACATTTGTTCATATATAAAACTTGTATCAAAACTAACAAATCGTTTATTTTCAGTAAAATATGAGATTTTCGTATTACTAAACTGTAAGTCAAACTTAAAATTTTTATGTCCATACGTATTCTTTGTCATTAAAGAAACGTAACTGTTTTCTCCTATAAAAAAGTTAAATTTATTTATCCTTTCTTGTGGAAACAAAAACATTGTCTCTGCTATATTTATTTTTTCAATCTGTGGTGATAATACATATTTATATGGAACAAGTATATCTTCGTATTCAATTAATACTGAAGGAGCAAAAAATTCAGGAAGGTAATAAAACTTAAAAAATAACGGCGTTTGATTTTCTTCTTGTATCATTACAGGTTCACTGCTAACAAAAATTTCTTCTGTATACAGACTATTATTATGTGTGATTAAATATAATAAAAAATAGAGTTTTAATAATAGTATCATTATAATGTTTGACTTTGATATCCTTAGTTTTAAAGAAAAGCAACCTATTTAATTTGTTTCAATCTCAATTCAGATTCTTGTGCCCATAAAGTATTAGGATAGTTTGTTTTCAATTTTTTATATGCTTTTTTTGCTTCATCATACAAGTTTAACTTTTCAGCACAAATTCCTACCATATATTGTGCTTCAGCACAAAAGTCAGGTTTGTCAGGGAAAAGATATATAATTTGTAGATATTCTACCGCTGCTTCTTTATATTTACCTAAGTTGTAATAACAATCGGCAATAAGTTTTTGTGATTTTACTGCAATATCTTTATTTTTTGAATTGACAGCAAAAGATAAATTTTTAATTGCTTCTTCAAACCTATTTTCTTTAACTAAATCTAACGCGTTATTATACAAATATTCATAGGTTTCTTCAGAATCAGGATATTTTGATAACAAAAATTCTTTATAAAAACTTGCTTGTTCTTTATCCCCCTTTTCAGAATAATAATTAATTAGCGAAACACAGATCTTAGGTATATATTGTGAGTTTGGATATTTTTCAATTATACTTTTGTATACATTTTCAGCAAGAGTTTTTTTACCTGTTAATTCATAGACTCTACCTATAACAAACTCTGTATACACAATCGCATCAATATCAGACGCAATTTTTTTTATTAAAGTAGCAAGCCGTATCGCAGAAGAAAAATTTTTGTTGTTTATCAAATATTCAACAGACTTTTTAAGTAATTCAATTTTTTCATTCTCAGTAAAAACTTTTGATGATACTAAAACATACTCTGCAAGATAAACAAATACATCTGTGTTATACAAAACAGATAAGTTTAACAAATCTGATATTTCATTTTTGGTATATAAATTATAATCTTGAGGTAAAAAAGTTTTTAATTTAGAGATAACGCTGTTTAGATTTTTTTCTTGTTGAGAATTTTGGTAACATTTTATCAAAAAATAAGATAAAATACATTTTTGTTCTTGTGATACAAATTCTTTTTGTAAACTTAAAACTTTATCAAACACTTGTTGATACATATTGTTTGCCAAAAGTAATCTCAAAACTCTTAATTGTAATAAAAATCTTTCATTGTTATCCTTAAGGAATACTAAAAGTTTATTAGTATATTCCAATGTTTTATCTAAATTTTTAGTTTTTATATACATATTCACCAACAAAGATAACAAATATTTTTTTTCTTCATCAGCAGAGACTACATTCATTATTTCAGCAGCAACTTTTTCTACTGTTGAATAATCAGCAGAAAGATATTTCAATTTTACATATAATAATTTACTTTTTATCATTATTTCTTTATTTAAATCTTTTATATTTAACAACTCAGTTAAAACCTGTTCACTTTCAGAATATTTTCCAAGATAAGAATATATTTCTGCAATAGAAAATTTAGCAAGATATTTTATTTTATCAGAAGGTTTCAATGCAAAGATTTGTTCATAATACTGTAACGCAGCATTATAATCTGTAGATAATTTATAACAATCAGCAAGTTCGTATAAAATAACAGATTTGATTTCATTATCTAAACTTTTGTTTTCTAAAAGTTTTAACAACATATTTTTTGCAAGTTCATATTCTTTAAGTTCTTTATACGCTCGTGCAATATATATTTGTGAAGAAATGTAGTAGATAGAACTTTTTTTAACACTTAATTCAGACAAAACTTTTATTGCTTTTTTATATTCTTTTAAATTAAAATAAGACAAACCTAACAAATAATAGGCATCGTCATACCATTTATTTTTATTTGTCTGTTTCTTAATTAATTCGGAGAATAACTTTATTGATTCAATATAATTTTTATTATTATAATAAGCCAAGCCTAATAAATAACTAACATTGAAATTCAATTCTTCATTTTCATCAGATTTTAATTGTGAAAGAATTGAAACTGTTTTATCAAAATCATGAAGTTGGAAATAACAATATGCAAGTTCAAGCCTTAAATTTTTAACAAAATTATTTTTTGTTTCTTTAACAAGTTGATTATATATTTTTATTGCATCAAGAAATTTATTTTGTTTAACAAACAATTTTGCTGTATTATATTTTACTAAAAATTTTATTTCGTCTGAAGAAATATATTCAAGATTAATACTTTTCAAACATGTTTCTGCTTGCTGATATTTTTTTTGTTCTTCATATATACTAGCAAGACGTAAGTTTGCGTATATACTAATTTTCGATTCATTATTTTCTAAAGCAACTTTCTTAAAATTTTCTGTTGCATTTTTATAATTACCTTTTTCATACCAACTTTCCGCTAAAATATAATCTATCTGTTGACTTATTTCTTTTTCTAAAACTATCTTTTCTGTGTTTAAATATGCGTTTAATAATGAAATGTTTGTTAATACAGAATTGTGTTCTCCCATTTTGTATAAAGCAAAGATTTTGGTGTAATATAAATATGGTAACAAGGTTTTATCAAGATTTTGTAGATCAATTTTTTCGCAAAATTTAATTGTTTCTTCATATTTACCTAAATATATATTACATTCTGCAATCATAAATTTGACAAAATTATCTGTCTGTGGTGGCAATAAATAATTTTTGTAAAGTGTTAAATATGTTTTTTTAGCAAGTTCATATTTTTTGTCTAAATAATAAACATTGCCTAACAAAAGTAAAACATCTATATTATTTTTGTCTTCTAGCAGATAACTTTTTTTCAACCAGTATTCTGCAAGATTATATTTTTTCTCCAAAAAATACAAAATGCCAATATCAAAATATGAACAAAAAATTTCTGTTGATAAAAATAAACAAATAAACAAAAGTTTTTTCATACAATAAATTTATGTAAATTTTGTAGTTCTACAACTTGTTGAGTATTATATAAAAAATTTTTTAAAACAATTTTATCTTGTTTCATTTCTTCTCCAATTATAATTACATACTTACAATTTTCATTGTTAAACAACCTAAGTTGTGCTTTTAAACTTTTCTCAGTAAATGGTCCTATAATTTGAACATCTTTTTTATTCTCTAAAATTTTATCTATTAAATTAAGCCCAGCAATTAAAAATTTTTCGTCAACTATTGCAATACCAATTTTTATTACCTCATCTACTCCTTTATGTTCAGTAAGAATTTCTGTTATACGGTCAATACCAAATGCTAACCCACATGCATGTTTAATTTGTGGCTCAAACTGGGAAATCAATCCGTCGTATCTACCGCCAGCACATAATGTGTTTTGTGCAGCATCTAAAAGTTGTGTCTTGTATTCAAAAACGGTTCCGTTATAATAATCCAACCCGCGAACTAATGTTGGCACAAGTTTATACTGTATTTTATTTTCATCAAAAAGTTTTATCAAATCATCAAAATTTTTCTTACAGGAATCACAAAGGAAGTTTTGTATATTAATTTTTTCAGCTATTCTTTTAACTTTCTCAACATCTGATTTACAATCAAACACACGTAATGGATTTTTTTCAATCCGGTTTTTGCACACATCACATAAAAAACTTTTTATTTTCTCAAGTTCTCTTTTAAGTGCCACAATATAATCTTTCCTACAATTAACACATCCTATAGAGTTTATCTCAAGTTCAACTTTTATCTTAAGTTTTTCAAAAATATTGTTTGCAATTTTGATTAACAAAAAATCACTTGATGGTGGTGCTTCAGCAAAAATTTCTATACCAAACTGATAAAATTCTCTATATCTAGCTTTTTGTGGTCTTTCATATCTAAACATTGGGCCAAAATAATAAAATCGTTTAAGAGGATATTTATCTTTTAAATTATTTTCAACAAACATCCGTACAATACCAGCAGTTCCTTCAGGACGAAGAACTATTGTTTCAGTTTGTTCTTCAGTCCTACTTGCAATTTTAAACATTTGTTTTTCAACAATATCTGTTGTTTCTCCAACACTGTGCTGATATAGTTCAATTTTTTCTAATACTGGAAGAATGACTTCTTTAAAACCAAAAGTTTTAACTGTTTCAATACAAGTTTTAACTACAATATTTATTTTTTCTACTTCTTCAGGTAAGATATCTTTTACACCTCGAACTTTTTTAATTATCATAAAAATTTTTTTACCAATGTTTGAATAACAAGTTTAATCTTCTATATCCTTCTTTAATAGTTTCTTCAATAGTTTTGTTTTTTAACGGTGTAAGTACTTCAAGTGTTAATGGCACTTCATATTGTATCTGTTCAAGTATAGGCACAATTTTGTGCCACAATATTTTTCCTTCTAATGGTAGAAGATGTGCGTCTGTAACACCGTCAGTATCTGATATATGTGTAGAAATAATATACTTTATAATACTTTCCAATTTTTGTGGTAAGTTAGTATTATATGTCATCTCAGCATGGCTTGTATCAAGACAAATACCAAAAATATTTTGATATTTTATTTTTTCTATAAGTTCTACAAGTTCATCAAAATAACCAAACATAATATGAGGCAACTGATTTTCTAACGCTATTTTAATAGAAAAATTGTTCTTAATTATAAACTCAGCAAGTTCTTCTAATAAATTTTTAACATTTATAAATCTTTTATGATATTCTTCTTGTGCAATATGGTTTCTACTTGTATTAGGTTTTGACGCTGGATGAACAACTGCACATTTTGCACCTAAAATTGATGCAGCAACAATAATTTCTTTCGTATCATTTATTAGCTGTGATAAAAAACTTTTATCTTCTGTTGAGAATTCATGTTCTGCAGAAAACGGTGTATGTATTGAATATACCTCTATATTATATTTATCTAAAAAATTTTTTATGTCTTCAACAACTTTTTTATCAGACCAATTAAAATGTTTATTTTTACTATAATATAAACTCCACAATTCAACTGTTCTTATAGGTGTTTTTGCAACTATTTCTATTGCAGAAAAAATATCTAAACTAAACTTATCAGCAAAGCCTGTTGATACTGAAATTTTCATAAATTTTAATTTTTACTAAAAATTTTGTTCTTTTTCAACAATTGTTGAATTTAATCACCAAATTTTGATATAAATTATATAAATTATGGTGGAGGGGTGCCCGAGTGGTTTATGGGGCTGGTCTTGAAAACCAGTGTGGTCTTTTAGGCCACCGGGGGTTCGAATCCCTCCCCCTCCGCCAGTTTCTTTAAAGTTCAAAAAAATAAAGGTAAGTGTTTTATAGACAAGATTATGTTTTTTTATTTTTTATAATCATATTTTCCCGCATTACCTTAAAAAATGCAAACAGAATAAGAAACTCTCCAATGATAAAAAGCCACCACATAAATTTTTGTGGAACATAAGAACCAACAACTTTTGCAAATTGAACATCATCTGCAAGCATAAAAAATTTTTTAATAAAACCTTTCTCAATTATTAATTTTGTGAAATCAAATGTAAATGCAATATATATCAAGAAACTTCCTAAGATTACTAATAACCAATCAACAAATTTTCCTTTAAGCAAAATTTTATATCTCTCATCAATATATATCACAACCATTGCAATAAATATCATTGTAAGTGAACATATAACAGGTGCAACTACAGGACCTACCCAAACAACTGGTATCAAAAACAAAACATCCCAAGTTAATAACGACTCAGGCCAATTAAGAAAAAATTTAAGTCCTATATAATAAAATATATCCCACACACCAAATACAAAAAGAAAATAACAAAACTTTTTTATGAAATCTTTTGCTGCAATTATTCCAATACATATAAGCATTATTATTGTCGAAACTTCTCTAATTAATTCTATAAACAAAATATTTTTGTCAATATATGGATTCAAAGGAAAGGAAAATCCTGTTGGATAATAAATCTGTCTTAAATAAACAACAACTGCTGCTTCTAAAAATCCCATTGAAATACCAAATATTGTGATTGGTATAAATTTCTTCATTTTGTTCTATTTAGATAAGAAATTATTTTTGTGAGAACAAAAATACTAAAAGTGCTTTTTGGACATAAAGACGGTTTTCTGCTTGTTTAAGAACAACAGAGTTTTTACCATCTAAAACATCGTCAGTAATTTCTTCTCCACGATTCGCAGGTAAGCAATGCATAACTATACAGTCAGGTTTTGCTAAAGATAAAAGTTTTGAGTTCACTTGATATGGTCTAAAAATTTTTATTCTTTTTTTTCTCTCTTTTTCCTGACCCATTGAAGTCCATACATCTGTGTAAACAACATCAGCATCTTTAACTAAAGAAATATCGTCAGTAATTTTTATATTTTCTCCAAATTTTTCTTTAGGTTGGTATCTTTTAGGAATAATAAAACAAGAGTTCATATTTAAAATTTTTGAAATATATATTAATGACATACAAACATTGTTTGCATCACCAATATAAACAAACTTTATTTTGTTTAACTCGTCAAATTTAACATTTTTTTGTTGTATAATTGTATAAACATCAGACAAAACTTGACATGGATGTTCTTTATCACTTAAAGCATTAATTATAGGTATTTTTAAGTATTTTGCAAACTCTAAAATTGTTTCATGTTTTATAGCACGCAAAATTATCCCGTCTAAATAACAATTAAAAATGTTTGCAGTGTCTTTTATAGTTTCTCCGCGAGATAACTGTAGTTGTTTTTCATCAAGTTCAATAGCTACACCACCTAATTGTTGAATACCAACTTCAAACGATAT
>CAZFSG010000006.1:0-46254 GCA_964521665.1 uncultured Elusimicrobia bacterium | reverse complement strand
GGTCCTACAAGAACACAAAATTCTTTATCTTTTACTTCCAGATTAACATTTTTTACTGCAACTACATTACCGTATTTCTTTGTCACATTTTCTAAAATTACTTCTGCCATGAAATCCTCCCTAAATTACTATTTAAAAAACGGGGACGACGAGATTTGAACTCGCGATCTCTGGCTTGACAGGCCAGCGTGTTAAACCAGGCTACACCACGTCCCCGATTAAAATATTATTTGAATTTGGGCGGTAGAGGATTTGAACCTCTGACCTTCCGGGTGTAAACCGGGCGCTCTCCCGCTGAGCTAACCGCCCGTAAATACTTTACTTTAAATACAAAAAGTATAATAAATACATCAACAGTTTTTTGGGGTGGTTGACGGGACTCGAACCCGCAACAACCTGGGCCACAGCCAGGTGCTCTGTCCAGTTGAGCTACAACCACCTTCTAAGAAATAAAAACACGCCTGGTGGGAGTTGAACCCACAACCCACGGCTTAGAAGGCCGTTGCTCTGTCCAATTGAGCTACAGGCGTATTAAATTCAAATCTGAGCCCGGAGAGATTCGAACTCTCGACACCCGGCTTAAAAGGCCGGTGCTCTACCACCTGAGCTACGGGCCCAAAACATAAATATCAGCACACTTTACTTTTTATTATTCAACAAAAAACATTTGTTGTTAATAATATAAAACTATCAAAAATTTTTCAACTATTTCTAAAAAAATTATCTGAAAAATTTTATCACCATCCAGCACCGGCTGGAAGTGGCATGTGTCTTGAATAATTTGTGAATACAGTATACTCATCACCATTTGTCAAAACTCTAATATTTCTATCTATATCTGTTCTATATATCTCAACCTTCATTTTTTTGTATCGCATAATAACTTCGTTATGAGGATGACCAAACATGTTATTTCTACCACAACTGATTACTGCAACTTCAGGTGAAACTGTTTTTATAAACTTTACAGTTGAGGAAGTTCTTGATCCGTGATGTGGCACTTTTAATATAATACTTCTAAGTTTATTCTTATATTTCGAAGAAATATAATATTCTACATCAGATTCTATATCTCCCGCAAAAAGTACAGAAAAATTTTTATATGTAATCTTCAACACAATAGATGAATTGTTAGTACCTTCAAATGGGAATCCATTCTTTGGTGGAAAAAATGTTTCTAAAGTTATATTTTCGTCAATAACAAACTTATCTCCTTCTTTAATTTGTTCGTATCGCAATTCTTTTTTATCAACAATTTCTAACAAATCTGAATAATTAGGGTCACCTTCAGTATACCCGTTATCTATAAACTCTCCTATTTTAAATGAATCTAACACACTAAACATCCCTCCAAAATGGTCTCCATGAGGATGAGAGACTATTACATAATCTATTTTATCTACTCCAGTTGAGTTAATATATGGAACAACAACTTCTTTTCCTGGATCCCAAATGGTTGTTTCCATCCAGTATGGTATCCCCCCTGCATCAATCAACATTGTTTTTTTATTCGGAAAAATTATAATGTGGAATCGCCTTGATCAACATCTATAAAAGTTATATCTAAATCTTTATGAGAAGGTTTGTATTCTTCTGGTAAAAGAAAAGAGATTTCACTACAGCAAACAGAATGTATATAAACAAAAAACAAAACAAAAAATTTTATTATTTCATAAAACATAAAGTTTAAAAAATTTTTAAATAACAACTTTGTTTCTACCGGATTGTTTTGCTTTATAAAGTTTTTTATCCGCTTCTTCTACTAAAGTCGTAATATCCTTTCCTTCTTGAGGATAAAAACTTATTCCACAACTTATCGTTATTTTAATTGTTTTATCTTGATATTGAAAAATATAATTTTCAACTGTAGTTCTTATTTTTTCAGCTAATTGAACAACTTCTTGTTGTGTCTGATAAGGAACAAAAACTAAAAATTCTTCACCTCCCCACCGTGAACAAAGACCTTGTTCTTTAACTTGCTCTAATAAAATTTCTGCTAATTTTTTTAACACAAAATCACCTACTATATGTCCATATGTATCATTTACCTTCTTAAAAAAGTCAATATCTATCATAATTAACGAAAATACATTATTATATCTTGTTGCAAGAAGTATCTCATTATTCAAACGATTAATAAAATATCTTCTCAAATATAATCCTGTTAATCCATCAACACGTGATAATTCTTCTACTTCTCTAAATAATATGCTACGGATAAATCCTATCTTTGTTTCACTAATAAAAAACTTAAGATGTGGCAAAAGATTTTCAGATAGTCGATGTTTAATAATAAAAATATATGAATATATATTAGAATATATTTCTTCAGCTAATATTCCTTCAAGACCCAAAAAATTTTGTTTCTCTATCCAAGTATTGTTTATAATTTGGATCAAATTCATATCTTGTGGCGAAAAAGATATATGATCAATCACATCTTTCTTTTTTGTCACAAGAATACCTACATAATCTATTTTATCAGCACCAAAATATTCTTTTATTGTAGAGTAAAATTTGTTACCAACTTTATCAAGGTCGACATTTTTGTTAATTTCTTCAGCTAAAGTAAACAACTTTGTATATTTTACAAGTTCATGATATCCAATATCATATTCTCCTTTAAGTTCAGCATAATTTTGTTCCAACAATTTTATTTTTTCTGACAAAGAATTTATTATTTGTGTACCTTCTTTATTTATTTTTTCTGTCGCAGTAATATAACTTTCATATATTATTATCCATAAGATAAATATTGAAAATGGAATTAAGACAAAAAATTTATTTTTAGTCAAAACATATAAAATGCTAATTGTTATAAAAATATAAATTGAATAAAACAAATCACGATGTAATACTAAAAATGATAATTTCTGATTTTTTAGTGACACATAAATAATTAAAGGAAAAATTATGATAAATATAAAATTTATCAACATT
Organism: uncultured Elusimicrobia bacterium; assembly: GCA_964521665.1. Lineage (GTDB taxonomy): Bacteria > Elusimicrobiota > Endomicrobiia > DTEH01 > DTEH01 > JANXDG01. Next base: position 43,314 of record CAZFSG010000006.1, on the reverse strand, counting down.
GTGCCCATATTCTATTCCCAAACAACTCTGTTTTTGCCAGTTTGTTTAGCCTTATATAATAGTTTGTCTACATAATCAATAAATTCTTCTAAAGTATTAAACTTTTCTGAATATGCACCTAAACCACAGGATACAAAAAATTTTATTCTAACTGAGGAAGAAGATCCTATTATAGTTTTAGGAATGACTATTTTTTCATTTATAACTAAATTACGAATTTCTTCACAAATATTTTTTGCATTATTCAAATCAGTGTTAGGAAAAATTACTGCGAACTCATCTCCACCATATCTTGATATCACATCAGTTTCTCTTAATCTTGCAGTAAGCAAATTTGCAAATCTTACAAGAACTTCATCACCAACATTATGTCCATAAGTGTCATTTATTTGTTTGAAATTATCTATATCAAACATTGCAAACACAAGTGGTTTTTTATAGAATTTAGATATTTTTAACTTTTCAGCTAACAATTCTTTAAAATATCGCTGAACATATAACCCTGTCAACGAATCAGTAATAGCAAGTTCTTTTATATTTTCGTATAACTTAACATTTAATATTGCAATCTCTATATATGAAGACAAAAGTAATATTAATCTATAACTTTCTTCATCTATTTTATATTTTGAATAAACAATAAGATATCCTAATATTTCATTTTGTTTTACACTATAGAGTTTACAACAAACAAAAGAATTTATTTTGTTTTTAAGAAGAACTTCTTTTATTTGCTGAAACTCAGAAATTTTGTGTTGTTCGACAAAAGGAATATAAGTAGACAAATCTGAAACATATACTATATTTTTGTCTGAAAACGATATCAGCTGTTGATCAATAACAGGATCAATTTGTGTAGCATTATTACTAATATATATCTTTGTAACAAAACGAGGAAATAATTTGTTGAATATATCAGATAAATATGATTTTATTTGTTCAGTTGAAGTAAACGAAGATAACTTATTTATTATTTCTTCAACCATTTTATAATTTTGTGTTTTAACAAAATTATTCCGAATTTCAAATTGAATAGAATCAATATTGTGTTTTAATTCAGCAATTTTTTTTTCCAAATTTTCTCTCTCCTCAGACAATAAAACAAATTTTTTCTCTTTCATCGTGTCAATATTCACTAACAAAATCCACCATAAAATAAAAGATATACCTTCTGCAATAATTATAATATTGTTTAATGAAGGCAAAAAGTAAATACATAAGATTCCGACAGATGTAGAAATCAACAATAATAAAATTTCAAAAAATAAAAATTTATTAATATGAAATAAAAGTAAACATATACCAAACAAAAAATAAAGATATGGCAAATGATGAGGAAATCTTATTATTAACCATATAGTTATTATGAGAAGAGAAAATGCAAACAAATCTAAAAGTGAATGCAGCAATGTTTTCATAAATAAAAAAACAGCCGGCGAAGGGATTCGAACCCCCGACCAGACGCTTACAAGGCGCCTGCTCTACCACTGAGCTACGCCGGCTTCTAATCTTCAATATATGTAAACTCTACTCCAGCAATTTCTATTTTGTCTCCAGGTTTTATTCCTTTCTTTTTCAATGTTTTTTCTACACCTAACTTTTTCAAAATTTTTTGTAACCGCTGAACCGATTTTTCTGAAGAAAAGTCTGTCATCATTACTAAATCTTCAATTTTTTTACCTTTAATAACAAATTTGTCTTTATCATATACTATTGTATATTCGGGTTCATATTTAAAAACAACCGGTGTTTTATTTTCTGTTTCAATAGTAATTTTTTGTTTTTCTTTATTTAATAAATTTACAATTTTTTTAAGTAAAATTTCAAGAGATTTCTTTTTTATTGCAGATATTGCAACAACTGGGTGTTTATTTTTTATTTTTTTCTTAAAACTTTTTACAATTTCTTCTGTCTTTTGAGGTAATAAAAGATCTATTTTATTTAATACAATTATCATTTTCTTCTTTAACAAATTTTTTGAATAACTTTTTAGTTCATTTACAACTATTTTATAATTTTTATAAATTTCATTTACACTACCCACAGAGATGTCTAATAAATGCAACAAGATTTTTGTTCTTTCAATATGGCGTAGAAATTCAATTCCTAACCCTTTACCTTTATGTGCATTTTCAATAAGACCCGGAATATCCGCCAAAACAAACTTCATTCCAGAATACTCACATACACCTAAATTTGGTGAAGTTGTAGTAAATGGATAATCAGCAATTTTAGGTTTTGCAGAAGTCAATACAGATAACAAAGTTGATTTTCCAACATTAGGTAATCCAATAATACCTACATCTGCTATAAGTTTTAATTCTAAAACTAATGTTAATTTTTCTCCTGGTTGACCAAGTTCTGCAATTTTAGGAGCACGATTTGTAGAAGATTTAAACTCAGCATTTCCACGACCACCTCTACCACCTCTTGCCACTAACAAAGTTTGATATGGAACACTCAAATCGCCAATGAATACAGTATTGTTATCTTCATCAAGTTTATACACTACAGTACCACATGGAACATTTATATACAAAGATTTTCCATTTTTACCATTCATATTTTTACCTTTACCATTTTCTCCATTTTCAGCTTTATAATGTGGTCTAAGATAAAAATCGTATAATGTTGTCATCTCCGGATTAGCAACAAGATAAACATCTCCACCTTTGCCTCCGTTACCACCATCAGGACCGCCAAAAGGTACATACTTCTCCCTACGGAAACTTACACAACCGTTTCCACCTTTACCTGCTTCTACAAATATTTTTACTTTATCTATGAACATTTTTTTAATATAATTAATAAGAATTTGATAAAGGAATAACTTCAATACATTTTTTGTGTTTGTTTAATTGTTTAAAAATTACTTTTCCTAAAATTTTTGAATGTATAGTAAAATCTTTACCCATAAAAGTGTTTTTGCCAGCAACAAATTTTGTACCTCTTTGTCTAACAATAATTTGTCCAGGTTTTACAATACCTCCTTCGTATATTTTTACACCTAGATATTTTGCTCTACTATCTCTACCATTAGTAACATGAGCCATAGTAGTCCCCCTTTCATTGATTAGTTTTAAACAAAATTAGATTATTTCTAAAACATTACCATTAGTAGTTTCAATATACAAATTCTCCCTTATAACATTAAAATAACTTTTTTCTTCATTAAGGTCAAAAATTTTGCTTACTACAATTTCAGGTTTCAAAGTTTTGTTAGGTATTAATCTTAAATATAAGTTTATAAAATTTTTATCAACAAGTTTAATACTTTTTACAACTTCATGCAAATCAATTTTGTTAACTGTTGAACTACCAAACTTATGTTTTTCTACAACAACACTTTCTACTTGAAAAAATTTGTCAACTTTATCTTCATCAAACTCATCTTCTTCAGAAACAATTATATATTCCGCTAAGTTTACAACATTATTTAAAGCTGGTATTTTTTTTAATGGTGAAAATAAAAGTTTTGCTGACAATAAACTCAATCCTAAAGGTAAAAATTTGTTTATTTTGTTTTTCACTTCAACAACATCTACAGGTTCTGAAATTCCAACATCTACATATTCTGAATTACTTTCATGACCTACAGATATCGCAGGAGCAAATGACATTTTAATTTGTGGATTAAACCCTTCTGAAAAACACAAAGGTAACTCTGTCATTCTTAGTGCTCTTTTTATAATTTCTATCTGGTCAAGAAAAGAAATATACTTTATGGCTCCTTTTCTTGAAAATCTCAATCTCAAAGTGAAAACATCACAACTGTGTCTAAAAGAAGTTGGTTTTATAAAAACAGATGGAAAATTATTATCCGCTATAGTATTGTAATTTAAAGTAAATGTTGTTGAAGATGGTATAGAAAATTTCTCAATATTAATAGAAGTCAAATATTGTTGATAAAGTTTTTCTTTAGAGAAACTATATTGAATATCATCCCATATAAGTTTATCTGTTTCATTATATTCAGTAAATATATACTTATGTAAATCAATTTTTTTTGAAATGATTTTTTCTATCCATAAATCCGGATTAAAACTTTCTTGCCAATTATCAAACCTCCCTCCTGACTCCCAGACAGATTCTATTAGCTCACCAATATATTTATCTCCGCGTGAAATCATTGATTCAATGAATGCAGAATAAATTTTTGATTTTATAGATTTTATTTTTAACTCTCTTTTTAAATTCTTTGTAAGAAACATTAGTTTGTTATATAAATTTTCATATATATCAGTTTTACAAAATTGGAAGGGTGTGTGGGGTTTTGGAACAAAAATTGAAATTCCTAAACTAAAATGTATTTTAGGAAAGTATTTTTGTAACATTTTTATTAATTTAGGAATTTGTTCAATATCTTCGTTAGTTTCAGTTGGTAGTCCTATCATAAAATACAATTTAATTTTATAAAATCCAAATTTATATAAAAGTTTTATTTTTTTAAAAATTTCTTCATTAGATATTTCTTTATTTAGAACTTTTCTTAAACGTTCAGTTGCAGTTTCAGGTGCTAAAGTTATAGTTGACTTTCTTGGATATGATAATCCTTCTAATAGTTTTTCATTAATATCTTCTATTCGTAGTGATGGTAGAGATATCGATACAAATTTATGGTCATATTTTTTATGAATAAAATCAATAAGTTGTAGCAAATAAGGATAATTGGTTACACAAAACCCACTTAACGCAACTTCATCATAACCAGTATTATTTATTCCTTCTTCTATTAACTCAAACAATTGTTCTTTATTTCTAAACCTCAATGGTCTATTAATATAAGTGGGTTGACAAAAGTTGCAGTTATATCCACATCCACGAGTAACTTCTATGTTTAATCTATTATGTGTTGTTCTGATAATTGGAACGGTAGGATTTTTTGGATAAAAACTTTTTTTAATATCAACTACTGCAGGACGAACTTTTTTTCCATTTTCTGCTGAAACATATACCTCAGGAAGTTTATTTATCTCGTTTAAAAGTTCCTGTTTATTATTTGTATTTTTAATTTTAAACTGTTGAACAATTCTAACTACATTTATTAAACTTTCTTCTGCCTCACCTAAAACAAAAAAATCAATATATTCTTCTAACACATGAGGATTACAACTACAAGGACCCCCTGCTATTATTAAAGGAAACAAATTTTTCCTTTCTTTACTTTTAAACGGAATTTTTGCTAAAGATAAAATTGTAAAAATGTTAGTATAACATAATTCATGTTGTAATGAAAAACCTATAATGTCAAATTCTCTTAATTTATGTTTTGTTTCTAAAGAAAATAATTCAATATTATTTTTTTGTAGTTCATTTTCCATGTCTATATCTGGTGCAAATAATCGTTCACATAAAATATCATCATACGAATTCAATAATTTATAAAGTATTTCTATACCAAGGTTTGACATTCCAACAACATATTTATCAGGATAACACAAAACTATTTTTACTACTTCTTTTTTATTCCATTTAGCAGAAATGGAGGATGTTTCAGAATTATATTCACAGTTAATATATTGTCCTGGCATTTTAACTTTTTTAAGTATGTTATCTAAAACATTTTTCATAACCTAATACATATATCTTCTTATATAAATAGAATTCAATATACCTACCGCAATATAGGATGATACTAAATTTGACCCACCATATGAAATAAATGGTAACGGTATCCCTACAATAGGAAACAAACCTAAACACATACTTATATTTACAACAAAATAAAAAGCAAACATACTTGTTATAGCTGCAGAAACCAATCCTCCGTATGTATCTCTACAAGAATTAACTATTTTAATCCCTTCAATAATAAACAAAACAAATAATGTTATTATTACAGTTGCACCAATAAAACCTAACTCTTCACAAATTAAAGAAAAAATAAAATCTGTATGTTTTTCAGGAACGAATCCTAATTTTGCTTGAGTACTTTTAAACAAACCTTTACCAAAAAATCTGCCACTACCTATTGCAACTTTTGTTTGTATAACTTGGAATCCAGCGCCTGTAGGATCAAAATAAGGATCTAAAAAAGAAATAATCCTTTTCTGCTGATACAATTTCACAAATTTATGACTTATAGTGACACAACTGTAGCTTAACCAAAGAACAAAAATTGTTAATAAAACATAAATTATTCTAACTTTAAACAACAATTTTTTTAATATCCACCCTATGAAACATACTAAAAATAAGATCAGAAATAACATTATAAAATATTGTATATTAAAACCTTCTAAAGAAAAAGAAAAAAATTTAACTATCTCACTTTTAATAATTTCTTTATTAATTGTAAAATATATCTTAGCTAAAAACAATATAATCGTTGTAAAAAAGAACAAAAGTAAATATGACAACAATTTTTTATTTATCCCTCCAAGATAAAAACTAACAACAATTATAGGGAAATATACTACTATCGCTGAAAAATCTGGTTGTAGTAAAAGCAATACTGAGATTACTAAAAACGATATTGATGCAACAAAAAATTTTGACAGATTAACATTTTGAGTAATATTTTTATCAAGATATCCACATAAAAATAAAATATAAAGTATTCTTACAACTTCTGATGGCTGAAACAAAAATAACTTAAAATTAATCCATGCACGTGTCCCCCTGTATACACTACCGACAAAAAGTGTTAAAATTAGCAAAAATATACAAATTAAGTATATATATTTATAATATGGTTGAAACAGCTGATAATTTACTAAACTAAAAATAAACATAAGGAAAATACCTATCAGTAATGCAACTAATTGTTTTATTATATAAATATTTTCCCCAGTATAAAATGTTGCTGAATAAATCATAATTATTCCAAACAAAGTCAAAAATATAACTATAGATATCAATCTCCAATTAGAACTAAATAGAACTCTCTTAATTATGTTTTCTTCTTTAATAACAGATATTCTTACAACAGGTTCAGTCTCCATATTCCACCTCTTGTTTTTTGTATTCTCCAACTGAAGACAATGCTCCTTTTCCCCTTGATTTGTTTATATATTTTGTAAAAATTTGTTTTGCGATAGGTGCAGCAACTGCTCCCCCTTTGCCTCCATGTTCAACTACTATCGCTAAAACAAGTTCAGCAGGAGCATCTTTTTTTGCAGGTCCAAAACATATAAACCATGCATGGTCTTGTCCATGAGGATTTTGTGCTGTACCAGTTTTTCCAGCAATAGGGAATGAAGGTATATACGCTGCATAACCTGTCCCGTTTCTTACTACGGATTCCATTGCATCATACAAAAAATCCCATATTACGGGATTAATACCACTTATTTCTTTCTTTATAGGTGTATGTTGATACAAAATATTTCCCTCAATATCGGTAATTTTTGATACTATATATGGAGTGTATACAACACCACGGTTTGCTACTGCTTGTGCAAACATTGCAAGTTGTATAGGTGTAACAGTAACATATCCTTGACCAATACTAACAGAAATTGTGTCTCCATCAAACCATTCAATACCAGTGTGTTCTTTTTTCCATTTTCTTGATGGGACAATACCAGTAGTTTCAAAAGGTAAATCTATCCCTGTTAGTTGTCCAAAACCAAACATTTTTGCATATTTTTCTATGTTATCAATTCCTACTTTTAATCCAAGGTTTATAAAATATACATTACAAGATAATCTAATAGCATTTGATAAATCAACATATCCGTGCCCTTTTTTTTGCCAACATTTAAAAGTTTTATTTCCGAACGTAAATTCGCCTGAACAAAATACTACACTATTTGGTGAAATCTTTTTTTCATTTAACGCTGCTATTGTAGTCAAAATTTTAAAAGTAGAGCCTGGTGAATACACACCTTGGACAACACGGTTGAATAAAGGAAGGTTAGGATCTGTTAACAAATTTCTTCTTTCTTCTAATAAAGGTTTAGAAAATATGTTGGGATCAAAATCTTTATATGAAACTAAAATACGGACAGCTCCGTCTCTCGGATCAATACCGATAATAGCGCCGTTTTTACCAATTTTTTTTAATGCTTCATAAGCAACTTCCTGCAAATCTTTATCAATGGTGAGATATAAATTATTTGCGGGCCGTGGTGGTAAATTCTTTATTATTTTTGTTAAGTTACCTTTTGCATCAACTTCTACGAATAACGCACCATTTATACCTTTTAAGTATTTTTCATACATTCTTTCAATCCCAGATTTCCCTATAATATCGTTATAACTATATCCTTCCTTTCTCAATTCTTGATATTCTTTATATGTAATTTGTCCCACATATCCTATCACATGTGAGAAAAGTTCATTATATATATATCTTCTTCTAAATTCTGTTGAGACAAAAATGTTGCTAATTCTATGTTTTAAACTAAACAAATGAAAAATTTTTTCTCTATCAATATCCCTACCTAAAGTAATAATTTTGTTAGATTTTATTGCAGCAAAAAGTTGTTCTCTACTATTTGGGAAAACAGACACCAAATCGTGTAGCTCTGAAGGTGTGAATTGTTGAGCAGGGTAGTAAAATACGGTTATTGAAGGCCTGTTATCAGCTAAAATTTCATTGTTTGCATCGTATATAAGGCCGCGTGGTGCATTGATGACAAACATACGTAATCTATTTTTTTCAGCAATATTATAATAATAATTTCCGCAAATAATTTGGTAATAAAACAAAACTGGATAAAAAAATATCAATGGCATTAATAAAACATATTTTACAACAGAAAAAACACTAAAAAATTGTTTTTTTACAAAATACGATGCGTTTTCCCAATCCATATTTACTTAACTACACCATATTTTTTATACACTTGAATCAAAATTTGTAGTTCTAAAAATCCAATTACAAAGGTAGAGAGAGCTGATAATAAATATATGAAATTGCGCCCAATAAATTTAAACAAAAGCGAAATTATAAAATACAATCCGTAATAAACTAAACAACTAAGCAGTAAAGATAATACTTGTACATTGTATAGATTTCCATTAACTCGTCTGTATAACCAACCAAACAAATATCCTATTGTAGTTAATAATAATGTGTTAACACCAAAAAATGTAAGATGTAGAATATCATATATAACTCCTACAATAAATCCTACAACAACACCATCTGTATGCCCTAAAAATAACGATACAAAAACTATATATACTAACCACAAGTTGGGCCTTAAATAAAAAGGAAAAATTTTACTTAACAAAGTGTCAAGGATAAGAATAAAAAATATAATTATTAAATTAACAAAAAATTTTTTCATTACTGAGGAAAAAGTATTATTAAATTTTTTAATGCATTTATATTATAATTTAACTTAACAATTGCTTTTTTGAACCCCGTAGATGAAATATCTATATCTATTACTCTTCCTATTTCTATTCCTTCAGGTATGTTGCCTATACCACTTGTTATCACAATATCACCTAATTTGACATCATCTTCTAACAATATATAATCCATAGATAAAATTATTGATGAATTACCTATCAACACACCATAAATAGGTTTATCTTTAATTCTTACTGGTAACATACTTAAGGGATTTGTTATCAACAAAACTTTTGCAATATTTTTTTCTATTGTCCATATTCGTCCTACAAAATAAAATTTATCAGGTTCAACATAAAGAATCACAGGCATATCTTCTTTAAGGATAGTTGGATTATCAACTAAAACTATACATTCATTATACCAATTTTTACAATCACGAGATATAACTTCAGCAGAAAATAATTTATAATTATATTTTTTTGACAATTCGTTGACCAATTGTTCATTTTGTTTTTTTTCAAAAACTGCATAATAGTGCAATTTTTCAAAATACAATTTTTTAACAAATTCTTTTAATTTAACATTTTCTTCATACATATATGGAAGCTGGATAAATTTGTTAAAAGTGTCAAAAGGATAATTAACAATTTTGTATACTGGCAGGTATGTTGTAGAAAAAAAATAAACAAAAAAAATTCTTACAGAACGAATATATTTTGTTATTGTTTGTGTAGATAAGAAAATAAGAGATATTGAAATAAAGAAGAAAAAAAATATAGTAGGTTTGTTTTTTTTAACAAATTCATTAATTGTCATTAAAACAGTTTTCTTTTTCTAATATTATCAAGTTCCTCAAGATATTTACCAGTACCACGAACAACACATGTCACAGGATCGTCAGCAATTCTTACTGGAAGACCAGTTTCTTTATTTATAAGTTTATCTATACCTCGTAACAATGCACCACCACCTGCTAATGTTATCCCTGTTTCAACTAAATCAGCAGCAAGTTCTGCAGGTGTCTCTTCAAGTGCACTTTTTATAACTCCTATAATAGCTGAGACAGGTTCCATTAAAGCTGCTCTAATCTCCTCAGAAGTAACAACAATTGTTTTTGGTAAACCTGTAACCTGGTCTCTTCCACGAACCTCCATTGATAGTTCTTCCTCTAACGGATATACAGAACCAATTCTTATTTTAATCTCTTCTGCTGTATTTTCACCAATGAACAAGTTGTATCTTCTTTTGAAATACTGAATTATTGCATCATCAAGCTCATCACCTGCTATATCAATAGATTTTGTCACTACCATACCACCTAAAGAAATTACCCCAACTTCAGTTGTCCCACCACCAATGTCTACAATCATTGCACCACGAGGTTGTTGTATTTCAATTCCTGCACCTATTGCAGCAGCCATCGGTTCTTCTATTAAATAAATTTCGCGAGCTCCTGCTTGTGCTGCTGATTCTCTGACTGCACGCCGTTCAACTTCAGTAATTCCTGATGGTACTCCTATCACAATTCGTGGATGTAGAAGTGTTTTTTTATTATGAACTTTTTGTATAAAATATCTTATCATTTTTTCTGTAATATCAAAATTTGCAATCACACCGTTTCTTAAAGGTCTTACTGCAACTATATTTGCAGGTGTTTTACCTAACATACGTTTAGCTTCAGCACCTATTGCAAGAATTTCTTGTGTCTCTTTGTCTACAGCTACAACTGACGGTTCACATAACACTATACCTTGTCCTTTAACATAAACCAAAACAGTAGCAGTACCTAAATCCATACCCATGTCGTTAGAAAAAAGTTTAAATAAAAAATTAAACATATTTTTCCCTTAAGAGTTTAAGAGTTATTTAAATTTAACTATACACATTTTTGCATTATCACCTTTACGATTACCTAAATTAGCTATTTTTATATATCCAGAATTTATATCTTTATATCTTGGTATAATAACTTTGATCAATTTATCAGAAAGTTGTTCAGAAAATAAGAATCTGTTTGCAATCCTATATTGATTAAACAATTCTTTAGTTTTTTTTATTCTTGATATTAACCGTTCTATAAACCACCGCAATTCTTTTGCTTTTGCTTGAGTTGTTTTTATACTTTCATATCTTATAAGATTACCAGCAAGGTTTTTTAATGTTGCGATTCTATGAGATGATGGCCGGTTAAGTTTTCTTTTTGAAATATTTTTTATCATATTTTCATCCCCAATGATAAATTATGTTCTTTGAGTTTTTCTTCAATTTCGTCAATAGATTTTTCTCCTAAATTGCGTAACAATTTCAATTCTTCACGAGTCTTAACTACAAGGTCACCAATTGTAAGTATTTTGTTGTCTTTAAGACAATTTTTAGGCCTGTTTGACAATCCTAAAATTTCAATTGGTTGTGAAAGAAGTGCTTCTAACCGTGTTCTTTCTTGTTCTTCAACCTCAGTTTTTTTACTTTCTTTTTGTTCTAAAATTCCTAATACCGAAGCTTTAAAGAAAATATCAAGATTATCTTTTAGTATTTTAGCTGCATATATTATACTATCTTTTGGTTTAATTGTTCCATCAGTCCAAACTTCTATTATAAGCTTATCATAGCCTAATTTTTCTCCAATACGAATTTGTTCTACTTCATAATTAACTTTTATTATAGGCGAAAAAATACTATCAATAAATAATGTTCCTACCGGATAACCTGGCTTATAATTATTCTCTTTTAAGACGTACCCTCGGCCTTTGTTAACCTCTGCCTCTATTTCTAAGGTAGCTCGTTCATCAATAGTAGCAATATACTCGTTCTTATTAACAATTTCAACACTTGGTGGTACATTAAAATCTCCTGCAACTACAACATTTTTATCCTTTGAACCTTTTACTGAAAGAGTAATTTTTTCAGGACCGTTAGAATAAAGTTTAAACCTTACTTTCTTTAAGTTCATAAGAATATAAATAACATCCTCTTTTACACCAGGCAAAGAACAAAATTCGTGTAAAACATTATTAATTCTACAACTTGTAATTGCTGCTCCTTCTAAACTTGATAAAAGTATTCGTCGTAAAGAATTGCCTATTGTATGACCAAATCCACGCTCAAACGGATATATAGCAAATTTGCCATAAACTTCATAATTATACTCATTATACTTTTCTTTTTCTGTTTCTGTAACTTCTTCAAATTTTTGTGGTAAAACTAATTTTTCCATAAATCTTCCTCTCCTTTATCTTGAATAAAATTCTACAATTAAAGTTTCATTAACAGGAAATGAAATTTCTTCTCTAGAAGGAAAAGATATAATCTCTGCAGTAAAATCTTCTGGAGAATACTTTATCCAGGAAGGTATTTTCCTAGAAGAATTCTCGATACTTTTTAAAACATATACATTTTCTTTCATTTCATCATCTAATTTTATTTTGTCAAATGGTTTAACTAAATATGAAGGGATATTTACTTTCTTCCCATTTACAATTATATGTCTGTGACTAACTAATTGTCGTGCAGCTTTTCTTGAAGATGCCCACCCTAAAAGGTAAACAACATTATCAAGACGTCTCTCTATTAATTTTAGCAAATTTTCACCAACTAACCCTTTTTGAGACTTAGCGAGTTGAAAATATTTTTTAAGTTGGCGTTCAGTAATACCAGCCATACGTTTTAACTTTTGTTTTTCTCGTAATCTCCGACCATATTCGGAAAGTTTTATTGGTTTTTTCCCATGTTGACCAGGAGCATACTTCCTTCCTTTTTCAATAGGGCATTTTTGTGTAAAACATTTTTCTCCTTTTAATAATAATTTTTCTCCTTCTCTTCGACATAATTTACAAACAGGACCTAAATATCTACCCATAGTTCTCTCCTTTCAATATTAAAATAACTATACTCTTATACTCTTCTTAATTTCCTTGGTCTACAACCATTATGCGGAATAGGAGTAACATCATAAATAGCAGTCACAGTAAGACCTGCATTTTGTAAAGCACGTATCGCTACTTCTCTACCAGGACCTGGACATTTTACATAAACTGCGACATATTTCAAACCGAGTTCTGCTGCACGTTTTGCAGCAGTTTGTGCAGCAACTTGTGCAGCAAAAGGTGTTCCCTTTTTTGTCCCCTTAAAACCACAACTTCCTGCTGAACTCCAACAAATTGTATTACCTTTCGTATCAGTTATAGTAACAATTGTATTATTAAATGTAGATTTTATATAAACTCTACCAACGGGTTCTGTTAATCGTTTATCTTTTTTCATAGATTATCCCTTCTCTTATTTTAATTTTATGTTTTTTGAGCAGATTTTTTCTTTTTTGTTGCAGCACTTACAGAACCAACAGTTTTCCTTGGTCCTCTACGTGTTCTTGCATTAGTTCTTGTTCTTTGCCCATGTACAGGTAAGTTTCGTCTATGTCTTAGTCCTCTATAGCACTGTATATCTATCAATCTTTTAATATTTTGCTGAACTTCTCTTCTTAATTCACCTTCGACTTTAAGATTTTCCTCAATATATCTGTTTAACACAGCGATTTGTTCTTCACTAAGATCTTTAGCTCTTATTGAACCATCAATATTTGTTTCTTGAAGAATTTTTTTTGCTAAACTTCTCCCTATACCATAGATATAACTTAAAGCTATATCTATTCTTTTATTGCTTGGAAGATTAACACCAGCAATACGTACCATAAAATTACCCCCTTAAATTCTAAGTTTTAACCTTGTTTTTGTTTATGTTTTGGATTTGAACATATAACTAAAATATTTTTTCCTCTTTTTATAATTTTACATTTTTTACAAATTTTTTTTACTGAACTACGAACTTTCATTATACTTTTCTCCATAATCTATTTATCTTGGGTTTGTTTACCAGAGATTCTATATAGTATTCTTGCTTTTGTAAGATCATAAGATGACATCTCTATCTTTACTCTATCTCCAACTACTAACTGTACAAATTTTAGCCTCATCTTGCCTGATAAATGTGCTAAAACAATATGATTTGTCCCATCAACTTTAACTCTAAACATTGTTGCTGGCAAAACTTCAACAACTGTCCCTTCCGTAATAATTTTATCTTCTTTTTGTTTCATATATTATATAAAATCATACTTCTAATATAGAAGGTTTAATCACATCATCTACTGTAAGAATTTCACAAGAATTTTCTTTTACTAAAATCATATGTTCAAAATGTGCACATAAAGAACCGTCCTTCATTTTTACCGTCCACCCATCTTCAGCAGAAACTGTTGTTTGCCAACCACCTAAACTAACCATTGGTTCTATACAAATAACCATATTTGCTTCAAGGCGAACACCTTCATCTTTATTACCGAAATTTGGTATATCAGGTTTTTCATGCAAATTTCTACCTATTGCATGACCAACATATTCACGAATAACATTCATTTTTTTTGATTCAACAAAACGTTGTATATGATATCCAATATCAGAATTTCTACAACCCGCTTTTATAATAGGCAGAACTTTGTTTATTGACTGATAACTAACATTTAACAAATTTAAGATATCTTTCCTTTTCTTTTCACTAAATTCTTTAGAATTTATCCACACAGTAGTTGCAGCATCAGCATAAAACCCTTCGTATTTTATCCCAACATCAATTGATATTAATTGTCCTTCTTTAATTTTTTTTTCTTTTTTTGGTACACCATGAACAAGTTCATCATCAATGGATATACAGCTGGATGCAGGATATCCTCTATATCCTTTAAACGCTGGTTCACAACCTAACTTTATTATTTTGTCAAAGATAATTTCATCTAATTCTAACGTTGAAATACCTATTTTTAGATTTTCTTTAGCAGTATTTATTATTTCACTTACTAACAACGCTGCTTTTTTAATTATTTCTATTTCTTTATTACTTAATGTTTCTATCACAGATTATTTACTATCTCGATTTAACAAAACATCACATATTTTTTTATATACATTTTCTATTTTATCTTCTGCATTAATAGTTGTTAAAAGATTTTTTTTTCTATAATAATCAAGTAACGGCAGTGTATCTTTTTTATAAACTTTTAGACGTCTTTTCACAGTTTCGATTTTATCGTCATCACGAATAATAAGTTCAACATTGCAACTATCACACAAATTGTCTTTTTTTGGTTTTAAAGTATAGATATTATATACACGACCACATTTTGGACATGTTCTTCGTGAAGTAAGTCGTTTTATTATTTCTTTATCTGAAACTTTAAAATAAATAACATTGTCAATCCCGTTTTTATTTAATGCTTTATCTAAAAGCTCAGCTTGGTTAATATTTCTTGGATATCCATCAAGAATAAAATATTTCTTCTTCCTTATTACTGAAAATAACGCTTTAAAAACAATATCATCTGGTACCAAAAGACCTGATTGAACATATTTTTTTATAGAATCAGCTAACTTTTTTGGTTTCCCTGTTTTTATAATTTTTCTAAAAATATCTCCTGTAGAAATATGAGGTATAAAAAAATTTTTTGATAAAATTTGTGCTTGTGTACCTTTTCCTGAACCAGGTGGACCTAAAAAAACAATCTTTTTCTTTAGAATACATTGTTTCATTTGATTTACTGAATATTAAACCATCTTCCTTTGATTCTAACATTTTTTGCTAAACTTTCATAATTACGCATTATAAGATATGATTCAATTTGTCCCACAGTATCTAACGCTACCCCTATTGCTATAAGAATAGTAGTTCCACCGAAATAGAACGGTGCATTGAACCACTTACGAAGAAAATCTGGTAATACTGCTATTATAACTACTGCAATAGCACCACCTAATGTTATCCGTTCTAATACATATTGTATATATTTTGCAGTAGGTTGACCAGGGCGTATTCCAGGTATGAACCCACCCCATTTTTTCATATTTTCAGCGAGTTCTTCCGGATTTAAAATTATTGAATTATAAAAATAACAAAAGAAAATAATTAATGCTGCATAAATGATTTCGTATAATATCCCACCTCGTGTCCAAAAAGATGAAATTTTTGTTGCCCAAGCAGCATTTGGGAAAAATTGTAAAACAGTAAGTGGTGCTGTCATCAAAGATACAGCAAAAATTACTGCTATAACACCCGCAGTGTCAACTCTTAATGGTAAAAAAGTTGATGCACCACCATACATCTTTCTACCGATTATACGTTTTGCATACTGAACAGGAATCCTTCTTTGCGCTGTTTCTAACCACACAACACCAATTAATACTGCCACAATAATTATTATTAAAACTAATGCTGTAAGGAAACTCATCTCTTCAGCATAAATTAGCTGAAAAAAGTTTTTTACAGAAGCAGGTAACCTATCAACAATACCTGCAAAAATTAATAAAGAAATACCATTACCAATACCAATTTCTGTAATCTGTTCACCTAACCACATAACAAACATTGTCCCTGTAACTAATGTTAAAACTGTAATAAAGATAAACCTAAATGAAGTATCAGAAACAACTGGTAGCTCAGCACCTCTTACAGGCATATGAATAATCATTGTAGTTAACCCAATTGCTTGAATTGTAGCAAGAAGTAATGTTGCATAACGTGTCAGTTGGGTAATTTTTTTTCTACCAGTCTCACCTTCACGTGAAAGTTGGTCTAAATATGGAACCATATGTGCACCTTGTAATAACGACATTATAATTGATGCGTTAATATATGGCATAATACCTAATGCAAAAATTGATAACCTGCTTAATGCACCACCTGAAAAAATATCTAAAAATCCTAACATACCACCACGATGCGCATCAAACAACGCTTTTAATGCTTGCGGGTTAACGCCTGGAATTGGTATTGCGGTACCTATCCTGAATATTGCTAATATTCCTAAAGTAAACAATATTTTTCGTTTAAGCTCTTCTATCTTAAATATGTCAAAAATCGACTCTAACATATTCACCCCCTGCTGCAGTTAACAAATCAACTACTGATTTTGAACATTTATGTACACAAAGTTTTATTTTTTTATTAATTTTTAAATTTTCTTTTTTCCCCCTGCAAATAACTTTTACTGGCTTATTTATTGAATTTATAAGATTAAATTTTTTCAAAACTTCAATATTAACTTCTTTAATATCATCAGGCAATTTTGACAATATATCTTCAAGACAAACAACTTGATATTGAACAGCAAATTTTTTATTAGAAAACCCGTACTTAGGTATTCTTCTTAACAACGGCATCTGTCCTCCTTCAAACCCAGGATTTTTACCTTCGCCAGAACGAGATCTTTGTCCTTTCATACCACGAGTAGACCCGCTACCACCATGTCCTGAACCTTCACCACAACCTATTCTTTTCTTTTTATGCTTTGAACCTAATTTAGGTTTTAAGTTTGATAATGTTAATTCTGTCATATATTAAAAACCTTTATTATTTTATAGTTGTCTTAAACTTTTAATTTCGTCATAAGTTCTAAGTTGTTTAATAGCATCCATTGCAGCATATACAACATTTATAGGGTTTGATGAACCAATAATTTTTGTTACAACATTACTTACACCAGCTGCATCCATTACTGCACGTAAAGTCAAGCCTGCAATAACACCTGTACCTTGTTTTGCAGGTTTTAATAACACAGATGTTGCTCCCCACTTTCCAATCACTTGATGTGGTATAGTACCATCAACAATTTTTACCTGAATTAAATTCTTCATTGCTTTTCTTGCAGCTTTATCTATTGCAGCAGGTACTTCGTTTGCTTTGCCTATTGCATAACCTACTAACCCGTTTTTATTACCAACAACAACTGCTGCTGAAAATGACAATCTTTTACCCCCTTTGAGAACTTTTGCTACCCGACGAACAGAAACAACATATTTCTCAAACTGTTGTTCTTCTAAAGGAATAGAAGGAACTTCTTCTGTTACTTCCTCTATATCTGAAGAATAAGGTTTTTCTTCATAATTTATTTCTTCAGCAGAAAATTCGTTTGATTTATCTATTTTTTCCATATCCATCACCTCGGTACAAATTAAAATTCTATACCACCTTCACGTAAACCTTCTGCTAATTTCTGTATCCTGCCAATATATTTTCTACCATTGCGGTCAAAAACTATTTTTTTAATACCTATTGATTTCAATTTCTCTGCTAAATGTAAACCTACTAAATATGCTTGTTCTGATTTTGTCTTCCCAGCGAGATTATCTCTTATATCTTTACACAAAGTTGAACACGCTGCTAATGTATGAGCAGCTTCATCATCAATAGCTTGAGCATAAATATGCTTTAAACTTCTATAAACAGATACACGAGGTCTATCTTTACTACCACGAATTTTTTTAGCGATACGAAGTTTACGTCGTTGTAATCTTATTTTTGGCATTATCTTTTCATTCAAATTCATAATTATTTCTTCCCTCCACCAGCTGCACCTACTATTGCTGCTTTACCAGGCTTACGAATTATATGTTCATCTTTATAT
Source organism: uncultured Elusimicrobia bacterium (assembly GCA_964521665.1). GTDB lineage: Bacteria > Elusimicrobiota > Endomicrobiia > DTEH01 > DTEH01 > JANXDG01. Next base: position 24,616 of record CAZFSG010000006.1, on the reverse strand, counting down.
TTAATTCCTGTTCCTTTATACGGTTCAGGAGGTTTTATACTCCTTATTTTAGCTGCTGTTTCACCAACTAAGTATTTATCAATACCACTTACAGTTATTTGTTGCCCTTTTTGATCTAATGTAATCGTAATACCTTTTGGTATATCAAATACCACAGGATGTGAAAAACCTAATTTAAGCACAAGTTTATCTGACCCTTGTAAACTTGCTTGATACCCAACACCAACAATTTCTAAAACTTTTTTGTATCCTTCAGAAACTCCAATCACCATATTTTTTATTAATGCATAATAAAGCCCTTGATACATTCTACCTTCTTTTGATTCCTCTTTTCTTTTCACAAATACAAGATTATTTTCAGTAGTTATTTCAACATATTTTGCCATTTTTACTTCAAGTTGAAGAGAACCTTTAGGTCCTTCAACTTTTACAATATTGTTTTCATATGAAAATTTTACATTATTTGGTAGTTGAATAGGTTTTCTTGCTAATTTACTCATAAAAGTTCACCTCAACTTTATCTTACATAACAAATAACTTCTCCACCAACTTTGAGTTTCTTTGCTTCTTTATCAGACATTACACCTTTTGGTGTAGAAAGAATATACACTGTAAAATTATCTGACTTTAAATCTTTATAACCGCAATATATTCTTCTACCAGGTTTAGAAACACGAACAATCTCTCTTATTACTTGTTCTTTATTAGGTCCGTATTTTAAAAAAATTCGTAAATAACTCTTGTTTGTAGCATCTACTTTTTTATAATTTAAAATAAACCCCTCTTCTTTTAAAACACGTGCTATCTCAGCTTTTAAATTAGAGTAAGGTATTTCAATTTTTTCTTTATACAAAACTATTGCATTCCTTATTGCTGTTAACATATCAGCGATAGGGTCACTACTCATAATTCACCTCCAAATCTAAATTGTTTGATAGCAGTACCTAATTCACTAGAAATACCAAAATCACACTTACCAACTTGCTTTTCTAACACCTGGTAACATTCCTCTATGTGCTAAATTACGAAAACATATTCTACATAAACCAAAATCACGAATATACCCTCTTGGTCTACCACAAATTCTGCATCTATTTCTATATCTTATCGGATATTTTGGTACTTTACGCATTTTTGCTAAATCAGCATCTGTTGCCATAGTTGTCCCCTCATTCTTTTATTCTTTTCTAAATGGAAATCCAAGTAAAGAAAGTAATTCTTTAGCTTCATTATCAGTTTTTGCTGAAGTAACAATTGTTATATTCATCCCACGAACACGATCTGATTTTTCTATATTCACTTCAGGGAAAATATACTGTTCAGTGATACCTAAATTATAATTTCCTCTGCCATCAAAACTTTTTGGAGAAATACCATGGAAATCACGTATCTTCGGTAATGCTATATATAACAATCTGTCTATAAACTCATACATTCTGTTGCCTCTGAGAGTAACTTTTAGTCCGATCGGCATACCTTTTTTAATTTTAAAATTTGAAATAGACTTTTTAGCTCTACATATTTTTGGTTTTTGTCCTGTAATCATTGCAAGTTCTTCAGCTGCAATATCTAAAGCTTTGATATTATCTTTAGCTTCATTAACACTCATATTTACTACAACTTTCTCAAGTTTTGGTACTTGATGTACATTTTTATACTTAAATTTTCTCATCAATTCTGGTATTATGTTCTCTATATAAAACTTTTTTAATCTTGGAATATATTTTGTTTCATTCATACATTTACCCACTATAAAATCATTTCCTTACATTTTTTACAATATCTTGTTTTTTCTCCCGAAGGTAAAAAAGTAAATCCAACACGTGTAGGTTGACCACATTTTGGACAAATAAGTTTCACTTTGGAGATATGTATTGGCTTTTCAATTTCTCTTATGCCTCCGGGAGTTGTCTGTGTTGGTCTCATATGTTTTTTTACTATGTTAACCCCTGAGACCAAAATTTTATTCTCTTTAGGAAAAACTTTTATTACTTCACCTTTTTTACCTTTATCATCGCCTGAAATAACCACAACTATATCTTTTTTCTTTATTTTTCTCATTTTTTATACTACTTCCGGTGCTAAAGATATAATTTTTAAAAATTTATTCTCTCGTAACTCTCTTGCAACAGGACCAAATACACGTGTACCTTTAGGCTCTTTATTATTATCAATTATGACACATGCATTTTCATCAAACCGTAAATAAGTACCATCTTTTCGTGCAATTTGTTTAACTGTTCTAACAATAACAGCTTTTACAACTTCTCCTTTTTTTATAATAGAATCAGGTGTTGCATCTTTTACTGACGCAACAATAATCTCACCAACTTCAGCATAATCTTTTCTTTTACCCAACGATTGTATACACATAACTTTTTTAACACCTGTGTTATCTGCAACTGTTAACATTGACCTTTTCTGTATCATAGCTACTGTCCTTCTTTATTGACAATCTTTATTATTTCCCAACGTTTTAATTTTGAAAGGGGTCTTGTAAGTTTTATTTCAACAACATCTCCAATTTTTGAAATGTTATTTTCATCATGAGCATAATATTTTTTATATCTTTTAACAATTTTACCGTATTTCTTAACACGGACCAACCGTTCTACTTTTACAACACGAGTTTTATTCATTTTGTCAGAAACGACAACACCTCTTTTAACGATCATTGTCATATAAGAATCACCCTTTCCTTTTTTAAAATCTAAGCTTTAAAACCAAATTTTTCTCTTAAAATAGTATAGACACGTGCAATATCTCGCCGTAATTCTCTTATTTGCAATGGATTTTTAATTTTAATAGTATTATGCTTAAGTTGGAGATTAAACAACTCTTTTTTCATTTCTTCAAGTTTTGCTAAAAGTTCTTCTTTTGATAAATTTCTAAGTTGTTGTAATTGACTCTTTTTCATTTATACTGTATGTCTTTGAACTATTTTAGTTTCAAATGGTAATTTATATGATGCTTGTCTTAACGCTTCAACAGCTACCTCTGGTGCCACACCAGCAACTTCAAACAATATCCGCCCTTTTTTAACTCTTGCAATCCAATATGCAGGATCACCCTTACCTTTACCCATCCTTGATTCAGCAGGTTTCTTAGTAACAGAAATGTCAGGAAAAACTCTCAACCACAATTTACCACCGTGTTGTAAAAATCTTGAGATAGTTAGCCTACACGCTTCAATTTGCCTTTGAGTTATATATCCACTTTCAAGTGTTTTTAATCCGTAGTCACCAAAATGTAATTCTTTTGCACCTTCAGAAACACCTTTTATCTTTTTCAGATGATGCTTTCTATATTTTACTCTACTTGGCATCAACATAAATTTTTCTCCTAAAATTTAAATTTAATTAATATCAATTACTCTGTTCTCTTTGTCTTTTATCAGCTAAAAGAACTGAATAAATTCCTTCTCTACGGACTTTTTCTTGTTCTTCTTTTGTTAAAAGTTCTTTTAAAAAGATCCACACTTTAACACCTATTTTACCTTTTTTAATTATTGCTTCTGAGAAACCGTAAGAAATATAAGCGCGAAAAGTATTTGATGGTATCCTTCCTTCGCGAAACAATTCACTTCGTGCAATTTCAGCTCCTGCTAATCTACCACTTACACGAACTTTTATACCCAATGCTCCTGCCTCCATTGAACGTGCAATTGCGTTTTTTATCACTCTCCGATAATTCATATTTTTTTCTAATGCTAACGCAATAAATTCTGCTACACATTGAGCATCTAACGACGGTTGAACAACTTCAGTAACTTTGACTGCTACCTTTTCACTACCTGTAAGTGTTTTTATAAATTCAGTAAGTTCATTTATATTTTCTCCACCTTTACCAATAATTATTCCAGGTCGCACAGTATAAATGTTAATAAATATATGTGAACCTGTACGTTCTATTATTATTTTAGAAATAATTGCGTATCTAAATTTATTCATTATATAAGTTCTAATACGATAATCCTGTTCAACAAGTTCAGGTGTTGTTTTAAAATCTACAAACCATTGTGATTGCCAATTTTCTATAAACCCTAACCTATTTGCCTGTGGTGGAACTTTTTGTCCCATTTTTATTTCTCCTTTTTATATCGTGCTTGTTTTTTCTCATCACTTACGACAACTGTTAAATGTGCCATTTTACGAGTAAACAAAGCTGCTCTACCGAACGCTTTTGGCATTATACGTTTTAAATATGGACCTTTTGTGACAAAACATTCTTTTACATAAAACTTATATGGTTCTTTTAATCCACCTGCATTTGCTAATGCACTTTTAATTGCTTTTTTGATTTCTAAACAACAGGATTTATTTATATTATCTAATATATTAAAAACATTTGCTACATTTTTACCACGAATAATTTTTAACACTTGTGCAATTTTTCTAGGTGAATATCTTATATATCGTGCATAACACACACCTTCCATAATTTTCTCCTAAAATAGTCTGTTATTATTTTAGTTCTGTTGGTTCTTTCGTATGAGCTTCCCCATGTCCGCGGAAAATCCTTGTTGGAGCAAATTCACCAAGTTTATGTCCAACCATTTGTTCTGTAACATACACAGGAATAAATTTTTTCCCATTATGAACTAAGAAAGTAAATCCCACAAATTCTGGTATAATTGTGCAATCCCTTGCCCATGTTTTTATTACTTTTTTTTCTTTATTTTGTAAAATTTTCTGAACTTTTTTATAAACTTTAGGATCTACATACGGAACCCTCCCCATAAATTTTTTCCTCCGTAAATATAGAGTTTGTAAATACAAACTAAATGTAAAGATGAATCTTGTGCTACACCAACTACAAAATCAATTTTGTTTTATTTTCTTCTCTGTATTATAAACTTATCCCAAATATTTCTTTTTCTTCTTGTCTTATATCCTTTTGCTGGAACACCTGTTGGTGATCGAGGATGATTCCCACCTTTTGACCTTCCGCGTCCACCGCCATGTGGATGATCAACTGCGTTCATCTTAACACCGCGGACTGTTGGACGAATACCCAAGTGTCTACTTCTACCCGCTTTACCTAATGTAACATTAATATGATCTATATTACCAACTTGACCTATAGTCGCCATACAATCAAGTTTTATCATACGCACTTCACCAGATTTTAATTTTAAGTGTGCATACTCACCTTCTTTAGCAAGAAGTTGAGCATAAGCACCTGCAGCACGACATAACTTCCCACCACTGCCTGGGTAAATCTCAATGTTGTGTACAAAACTTCCTATTGGAATATGTCTCAGCGGCATAGCATTACCTATAGATGGATCTATTGCATTTTTACTACTCAATATTTTATCACCAACTTTTAATCCTAAAGGAAGAATTATATATCTTTTTTCACCATCTGCATATTGAACTAAAGCAATCCTTGCTGATCTGTTTGGATCATATTCAATAGCAACAATAGTGCCTTCAATGTCATATTTATCACGTTTAAAATCAATAATTCTATAAAATCTTTTATTACCACCTCCAATATGTCTTACAGTAAGCTCACCTTTATTATTTCTGCCACCTGTCTTTTTAAGTGGCACAATTAAACTTTTCTCAGGTTCTGTTTTCGTAATATCAGAATAATCTTCTACTGTTATAAACCTTCTTGAAGGTGTATATGGTTTAAATGTTTTTATAGGCATAAACTAAACTCCTTATACTGAAAGTTCATCAATTTGTTTTATACTTTGACCTTTTTTTATTTTAACAATTGCTTTTTTCCAATCAGGTTTGTATCCTTCATATCTCCCATATCTTCGCAATTTCCCTTTTATTATCATCGTTCTCACATCTTCAACATCTACATTGAACAACTTTTCAATCGCTTGTTTAATTTGCGATTTTGTTGCGTTGATATCAACTTCAAACACATAAGAGTTTTGTTGTTGTTTCAACTTTGTTGTTTTTTCTGTAATAATTGGCCGTTTGATTATTTTATATAAATCTATAGACATAAAAATGCCTCTTTTGTAATTAATAATTTATTGTTTTTAAGTATAATGTATGCGTTTAAATCATTTACTCTACAAAGTTCAATATTTTTTAAATTTCGTGTTGCAAGTTTAACATTCTTTTCTAAACTTTTATCTACAACCAAAATTTTTTGGGAATCAAGATTAAGGTTTTTAAGCATCATAACAAAATTTTTTGTTTTATGACTTTCAAGTTTTAATTCTTTAACTATAATCAAGTTATTATTTTTTATTTTATCAGCAATTGATAAATACTTTGCTAAACGTTTTTTCTTCTTGGGTAGTCTTATTTCGTAATCTCTAGGTTTTGGACCAAAAACAACACCCCCTTTTCTCCACAAAGGTGACCTAATAGATCCCTGTCTTGCACGACCTGTATGTTTTTGTGGCCATGGTTTTCTACCACCACCACGAACTTCACCGCGCGTTTTTGTAGAATGTGTTCCTTGCCTTTGATTTGCTAAATATGCAACAACGTATTCATGCAAAACAAACTGTGGGTTTTTGTAATTAAAATATCTCTCCCATTTATCAGAGAGTTCCAACTCTTCAACTTTATTTCCAGTTGTTATATCTATAACACTTATCTTATTCATTTTTTATTTTATTTCTTTAACCTCTTTTTTTCTTCTATTACCATTTCTTGTTTTGGTTTTACAACTTTCCCAGTTTTTTTTATCAAAACAATAGAATTTTTATTTCCAGGTATTGCACCTTTTATAAACAAAAGATTATTTTCTTTATCCACTTTAACAACCTGCAAGTTTTTTATCGTAACAAGTTCGTTACCTAAATGTCCAGCCATTTTTCGTCCTTTAGGTACACGTTGTGGTCGTTGTGAACCAATAGAACCTGGCGCTCTTAACCTGTCTGATTGACCATGAGTACGTGGCCCGCCTCCAAAACCCCAACGTTTAACAACGCCTGCAAAACCTTTACCTTTCGTATAACCTTGAACATCTACAAGTTCATTCTCAGAAAAAATTGAGATACTTACTTCTTCACCTGGTTTTATTCCATCCACAGAATCTAATCTCACTTCTCTTATCACTAATGGTGGAATTTTTATGTTATGTTTAACTAAATGTCCTAATAACGGTTTTGGAACATTTTTAACTTTTTTTTCACCAAAACATAATTGTACAGCAGTATATCCATCAGTTTCTTTTGTTTTTACCTGCGCAATTCTACATCCACCAGTGTAGACCACTGTAACAGGACATACTTCATTATTTTCATTAAATATACGTGTCATCCCAAGTTTTTTACCTAAAATTGCATTTATCATCTTTTTTTCCCTCTTATAGTTAATTTGATAACGCTCGACTCTTCACTAATACCTAATCACACCATTTTTATCTCTACTTCTATTCCTGAAGGAAGTTGAAGATTCATTAATTGTTCAACAGTAGAAGGTGTAGGATCAAGAATATCTATCAACCTTTTATGAATTCTTATTTCAAACTGTTCACGAGATTTTTTATCAACATGTGGTGATCTTAAAACTGTGTAACGTCTTATTTCTACTGGTAACAATACAGGTCCTGAAATAGTAACACCTGTACGTTTTACCGCATCAACAATTTTTTTAATTGATTCATCCAACACTCTATGGTCGTAACTCTTCAGTTTTATTCTAATTTTTTGATATTGTTGTTCAACCATTTTTTTTACCCTTAAAAAAGAAGATTCTATTCTATTATAGATGTCACAACACCAGCACCTACTGTACGTCCTCCTTCACGAATAGCAAATCTTAATTGTGGTTCTAACGCAATTGGTGTAATGAGTTCTACTTCTATCTCTACATTATCTCCCGGCATAACCATTTCTACACCTTGTGGAAGTTTTATTGTACCGGTAACATCACATGTTCTAAAATAAAATTGTGGTCTGTAGCCACTAAAGAAAGGTGTATGTCTACCACCTTCTTCTTTTGTTAACACATACACTTGTGCTTTAAACTTTTTATGTGGGGTAATAGACCCTGGTGCTGCAATCACCATACCACGTTCAACATCATCTTTTTCGATCCCTCTTAATAACACTCCTACATTATCCCCAGCAACTGCCTCATCTAACACTTTTCTAAACATCTCAATTGATGTTATCACACTTTTCTTTGTTTCTTGAATTCCTACTATCTCACAAGGATCGCCTACTTTGATTCTCCCGCGTTCAACTCTCCCAGTTGCAACAGTTCCACGACCTGTAATAGAAAACACATCTTCTACACTCAACAAAAACGGTTTGTCTATATCACGTTGTGGTATAGGAATATATTCGTCTAATGCATTCAATAGTTCAAAAATAGAATCCATCCATTTTGGATCTTCCTTACCCTCAGCTGCTAATAACGCTTTCAATGCTGAACCTCTTATCACAGGAACTTTATCTCCATCAAACTCATATTTTGTTAATAAATCTCTGACTTCCATCTCTACTAAGTCCAACAATTCTTTATCATCCATAAGATCAACTTTATTCAAGTAAACTACTATCGCAGGAACATTAACTTGTCTTGCAAGAAGAATATGTTCTCTTGTTTGTGGCATTGGACCATCTGGAGCTGAAACTACTAATATTGCACCATCCATTTGTGCAGCACCTGTTATCATATTCTTAATATAATCCGCATGACCTGGACAATCAATATGTGCATAATGTCTTTTATCTGTCTCATATTCAACATGAGCAATAGATACAGTTAAAATTTTGCTTTCGTCACGTACAACACCACCTTTCGCTATCTCAGCATAGTCCATAGCTTTGCTTTTACCTTGTTTTGCTAACACATGAGTGATTGCTGAAGTCAACATTGTCTTTCCATGATCGATATGTCCAATAGTTCCAACATTTATATGTGGTTTTGTTCGTTCAAACTTTGGTTTACTCATTGGTTGTTTTTACCTCCTCTTTTAAAATTTTTTATTTTTATTTCCAAATTGCCCGCTTGTCTACTTATTTTCCCCATAATAGCCGAGGATGGGATTTGAACCCACGACCACCTCCTTACCAAGGAGGTGCTCTACCAGGCTGAGCCACCTCGGCAACATTTTTACACTGGCTGTACAACACCTACAAACCTATCTAATATTTCCTTTGGAACTTCTTCGTAATGTGAAAATTCCATTGTATAAGTTGCTCTACCCTGTGTTAAAGAACGCAAAGAAGTAGCATACCCAAACATATTACTTAACGGCACATATGCACGAACATGGTAAATTTTACCCTTAACCTCCATATTTATCACTTTACCTCTACGTAAACTAAAATCTGATAATACCTCACCTAGGTATTCATCTGAAACTACTACTTCAACTTTCATTATTGGTTCTAACAACAACGCTTTAACTTTTTTATACACATTTTTTATAGCAAGTTCAGCTGCAATTTTAAATGCAATTTCCGAAGAATCAACCTCGTGATAGGAACCATCTATTAAAGATACTTCAACATCTATCACAGGGTAGCCAGCTATTGGACCACAATTTAACGCTTCTTTTACACCATCTTCAATTGCTCCAATGTACTCTTTAGGAATAACACCACCACGTATTTTGTTGATGAACCTAACTCCGCTATTTCTTTCTAAGGGAGTAACTTCAATTACAACATGGCCATATTGTCCTTTACCACCCGTTTGTTTAATATACTTTCCTTCTTCTATAATATGTTCAGTTAAATATTCCCTGTATGCAACTTGAGGTTTAGATGTTCTTGTTTCCACACCATATTCACGTTTTAACCTATCAACAACAATCTCAAGATGTAGTTCTCCCATACCAGCAATTATTGTTTCAGCAGTTTCGTTATCAACTATTAATTTCAATGTTGGATCTTCTTCAAGCAAATTATTTAGTGCAAAAGCAAATTTTTCTTCATCAGCTTTTGTTTTAGGTTCAATTTTTTGCCAAATAACAGGTTGTGGTGTATGAATTTTTTCTATAAGTATCGGATATTTCTTTGTACAAATTGTATCACCAGTAGTAAAGTTTTTTAATCCAATAAATCCTACAATATCACCAAAATATGCTTCTTTTATATCTTCTTTTTGTTGTGCATGTAAACGCACAATACGTCCCACACGTTCTGTAGTTTTAGTTCTCGGGTTATAAATTAAGTCATTAACTTTTACCATCCCTGAATAAAGCCGAGTATATAATAATTTGCCAAAAAACTTATCCATCTGTACTTTAAATACTAAACCACACAAAATTTCGTCTTCTGATTTTCTGATAGCTTTCTTTTGTAATGTTTCAACATCTAAACCTTCAACTTTACATTCTAAAGGGGAAGGTAAATAATCACAAACACCATCAAGCAAAAGTTGTATACCACGATTTTTGTATGCTGAACCACAAAAGACCGGTACAACAATATTTTTTATTGTAAGTTCTCTTATAACAGATTTTATTTCTTGTATAGTAATTTCTTCGTTTTTAAGATATTTTTCAGCAACCATATCATTAAAATTTATAATTGTTTCAATCAAAATTTTTCTGTAAAAGTTCGCAGAATCTATATAACTTTCTGGTATGGAAGTTTTATGAAAAATTTTTCCTTCTTCGTCATCCCAAATGTATGCACATTGTTCAATAACGTCTATAATTCCACAAAAATCTTCTCCTTTACCAATTGGCAACTGAACTACTATAGGTAAAGCATTTAATTTTTTCTTTATTTGATGAACAGTATCTTCAAAATCTGCACCAACTCTGTCCATTTTGTTAATAAACACAATTCGTGGTACTTCGTAACGGTCTGCTTGATGCCAAACAGTTTCTGATTGTGATTCAACACCATTTACTGCATCAAAAATAACAATACATCCATCTAATACTTTTAAACTACGTTCTACTTCTATGGTAAAATCTACATGGCCAGGAGTATCAATAATATTTATCTGATAATCTTTCCACCTACAATATGTAGCAGCAGCAGTTATTGTAATACCTCGTTCTTTTTCTTGTGGCATCCAGTCCATCGTAGCAGTGCCTTCATCAACTTCACCTAATTTATAAATTCTCCCTGTGTAATAAAGTATACGTTCAGTAGTAGTAGTTTTACCTGCATCGATATGCGCAATTAATCCTATATTTCTTATTTTTTCTGCTGGATATTCTCTTTTCATAATCCATTATAAATTTACCACCTATAATGTGCAAATGCGCGATTTGCTTCAGCCATTTTATGTGTATCTTCACGTTTTTTAATAACAGCCGAGTTTTCTTTCTTATAAGCAGCAATGATTTCTTCAGCAAGTTTTTCTTTCATTGGTTTACCTTTTCTTTGTCTTGCATATTCAATAATCCAGCGCATTGCTAAAGTTTCCCCACGATATTGCGGAACTTCTACTGGTACTTGATATGTTGCACCACCAATTCTTCTTGGTCTTAACTCAACTAAAGGTCTTGCATTTTCAATTGCTTGAGTAAAAACTTTAAGTGGATCTTCATTTAGCCTTTGTTTTATGATATCAAACGCACCATATACAATTTTCATAGCTAAATTTTTTTTACCACAATAATTTATCTTATTAATGAAGCGTGCGACTAAAACACTGTTATATCTTATATCAGGTAAAATTTCTCTTCTTTTTTTAACAGGCCTTCTTGCCATTAATTTTTCCCCTCTTAAGAAACTTTTTATTTAGGTTTTTTTGCACCATATTTTGATCTTCCCTGCCTTCTATTTTCAACACCTGCTGCATCTAATACTCCTCTTATAATATGATACCTAACACCAGGTAAATCTTTTACTCTTCCACCACGAACTAAAACTATTGAATGTTCTTGAAGATTATGTCCAATTCCTGGAATATAACAGGTTACTTCATAACCAGAAGTCAATTTTACTTTTGCAACTTTTCTTAGCGCAGAGTTAGGTTTTTTAGGTGTCATAATATAAACTCTAGTGCAGACACCACGTCGTTGTGGACATCCTTTTAACGCAGGCGATTTAGATTTATATTTAACAGGTTTTCTTGGACATCTTACCAACTGATTTATCGTTGGCATATTACACACTCCTCTTTTAAAAAAGTTTTTCTTGAGGTTCTTTGGTAAAAAATAATGATAATCCTTCTTCTCTGTAAAATCCTGTTCCAGAAGGTATTAGTCTGCCAATTATTACATTTTCTTTAAGTCCTGTCAAATTATCAATTCTACCTTCTACAGCAGCTTCTGCTAATACACGAGACGTTTCTTGGAACGACGCTGCTGACAAAAATGACTCTGACCAAAGAGCAACCGTGGAAATACCTAAAAGTACAGGTTCAGCTTTTGGAGGACAAATTTCTTCTGCTTCTTTATGTTTTCCTTCTTTTCTCAATAATTTTTTTTCTTTATTTATTTTCTCTACTTCTTCTTCAAACAATCTTTTTGGCACAATTTCTCCATATATAAATTCGTAAAATTTTTTGTTATCTTTTGGTTTTGGTGGTAAACCAGGATCTGTGATTCTAACAAAAGATAACATTTGTCTTATAATTATTTCAATGTGTTTATCATTTATATGGACACCTTGCAATCTATACACCTGTTGTATTTCATTTAAATAAAACTCTTGGAGATGATGAGGACCCCGTATCTCAAGATATTTATGCGGATCTATCACACCATCGGTCAGCGGTTCACCAGCTTCAACTTTATCTCCATCATAAACCAACAGTATTCTATTCGGTGGAATTTTAACTTCTTTTGTAGCTTTAGGATTTACAATTTTAACAATAACTTCTGTTTTTGGCGTTTCTGTTGTTTTATCTTCTTTTGTTTCAATTTTTATAATACCATCAATCTCTGCTAAAACTGCAGAATTTTCTGGATGTCTTGCTTCAAAAAGTTCTTCAACTCGTGGTAAACCGCCAGTTATATCTTTTGTTTTTATTTCTTCTTTAGGTATCTTTGCTATTACATCACCCTCAGATACTTCTTGTCCATCTTCTACTAATATTACAGTATCTGCTGGTAATGGGTATGTAGCAATTATCTTACCTTTATCGTTTACAACATCTAACCTTGGATTTTCTCGCCCACGATGTGGTAAAACACGTTTCTCTAAATTTCCTGAGGAAATTTGTTCTACAACATAAGTCCTATTTTCTTTCAAATCCTGATATTTTATTCTACCTTTTTTCTCACAAATAATAGGAATAGAATAAACATCCCAATCTGCAATAAGTTCACCTTTTTTTATTTCTTGACCATCTCTAACATAAATTCTTGCACCATATTCTAACCTCCAAGTTTCTCTTTTCTTTTCTCCTTTGGGTGTTGTATAAACAAATCTCAGGATAGCATCGCTAGTAAGAACAATCCAAAATATTCTACCTGTTGTTGCATCTTTCTTTTGTATTGTTTTGAACTTAGCTGATTGCTGTGTTTCTGAAAAATACTCAATTTTACCATCATATGGTGCTCTAATCTGTGATTGTTTAACTAAACGTGCTGCAGCACCACCTATATGGAATGTTCTTAATGTAAGTTGTGTTCCTGGCTCACCAATAGACTGTGCAGCAATTATCCCTACAGGTTTACCTACTTCTACTAATTTACCAGTAGATAAATCCATACCATAACACTTTGCACAAACCCCTCTTTTACTCTCACAAGTAAGAACAGATCTTATCCTTATACTTTCATACAATCCTGATTTCTCAATTTCTTTTGCTTGTTCTTCAGTAATCATTTCTCCTGCTTTTACAACTTTTACTACTACTTGGTTAGTTTTCTCATCTATTACTTCGTATGTGATATCATCAGCAGCTACTCTTCCAGCAATACGTTCTGCTAAACTTTCTATAACCTCATCACCTACTTTTAATGCTGAAACTTTTATCCTGTTGATAGTTCCGCAATCCTCCTCTGTTATAACCACATGGTGAGCAACATCTATTAACCTTCTTGTAAGATAGCCAGCTTCTGATGTTTTAAGAGCAGTATCAGTAAGTCCTTTTCTACCACCATGAGCAGAAATAAAGTACTCTAACGGAGTTAATCCTTCACGGAAGTTAGATAGTATAGGTGTTTCAATAATTTCACCTATCTCACCCATAATTTTTCTTTGTGGTCTTGACATCAAACCACGTATTGCTGAAAGTTGTCTTACTTGATCTATATTTCCTCTTGCACCTGATTGTGCCATAAAATACACAGAATTGAACCGCGGTTTACCTTCTCTGTAAGGTTCTTTACCTACTTTTTCCATTTCCTCAATCATTTCTTTTGTAATTTTGTCAATAGTTTCAGACCATATATCTATTACAGAATTATATCTTTCTTTTTCAGTAATTATACCTTCTTTTGCTTGTTGTTCAACCTCTTTGATTCTTTGTTGAGCTTCTTTTATTTTTTCTAACTTACCTTTTGGTATAATCATATCGTCAACAGAAATTGTAAATCCAGAAATTGTTGCATAATGATACCCAAGTTTTTTAAGCTCATCTAAAAACTTTATTGTTTCGTACGCACCACATTTTTGATATATCTCTTTTATAAGGTCAACAAGATCGTTTTTACCAAAAACACGATTTTTTTTCTTCTTTTCCTCATCTGATAAAGATAAGTTAAACAAAGAAATTTCTTTCGGCAATATACTATTAAATATTAATCTTCCCACTGTTGTATAACTTTGCCATTTAGTTGGATCTTTTGTTATAGAATAATCAGGTTTTCCATTTTCATATTTTATTTCTAAATCTGTGATACCAACAACTTTGATCTTTGAATTTAAATTTATTATTCCTTGTTCATACGCATATATTGCTTCCTCTGCAGAACTAAAAATCTTGCCTTCGCCTTTCTCACCATCTTTTACTGCAGTAAGATATGAAATACCTAAAACAACATCCTGTGTAGGTCCTATAAGCACTTTGCCATTAGCTGGTGAAAACAAACTGAAGTATGAAGTCATCAACAATTTTGCTTCAGTTAATGCTTGAAGTGTTAACGGAACATACACACCCATTTGGTCACCATCAAAATCTGCATTATATGGCGTACATACCATAGGATGAATTAAAATCGCTTTCCCATCAACAAGAACTGGTTCAAACGCTTGAATACTGGGTGTATGTAAAGTTGGTGCACGATTTAAAAGCACCACATGATGTTTAGTTATTTCTTCAAGTAAATCCCATATTTCAGGAACTTTCCTATCAACCATGATTTTTGCTTTCTTCAGCGAAACATTTAGTTTTTTCATCACTTTGTGTATCAAATAAGGTTTAAACAACTCATATGCCATTTCTTTTGGTAAACCACATTGATAAAGTTTCAGTTCAGGACCTACCGCAATAGTACTTCTACCTGAGTAATCAATACGTTTACCTAATAAATTTTGTCTGAATCTACCTTTTTTGCCTTTTAGAATGTCAGTTAAAGATTTTAAAGGACGTTTTTGTGCACTCATCATAATCGGATGTTTTTTAGCACTATTTTCTATCAACGCATCAACCGCTTCTTGTAATAACCTTTTTTCATTTAATAGTACTGGTTTAGGTATCCCCGCAAGCCCTCCTTCTTTAGAAGAACTTTCTTTTGTAGTAAGGAAAAACTTTCTTAACCTATTATTCCTATGAATTATTCTTCTGTATAATTCATTTAAATCACTACTTGCGAATTTCCCACCTTCAATCACTACTAAAGGTCGTAAGTCTGGTGGTAAAACTGGTAACACAGTTAAAACCATCCATTCAGGTTTTATATTTTTTGTTAAAAAGTTTTCTATCAATTTAGATCTGTTAATTAATCTACTTCTTTCAGGTGATGGGTGTATTGTGATACTATATTTTTTAAACAACACAGACAATTCGCTTAATATCTCTGAAGAAATTCCTTTTTCAATGTGAGATATAAGTGCGTTTTTTAGTTCGTTTATTTCTTGTTGAAGATCATTTTGTTGCGATTGTTTCGTAGAAAAACCTAAAATATCTTTAATTTTTGATATTATATGCATATCTTCTTTATAAACATCAACATCTTTATATTTTTCAAACAATAATAGTGTCCGCGAAATATTTTCTTGTTTATAAAGTTCTTTTAGCTCTTTTTTAATAATTTCCAACTCTTTTTTTAAATTTTCTTCTTTACCCTCATCTCTTAACAACCGATATATTGCTTCTGCATTTGTTAACACAGACACATTTTCTTTAAGATAATTTTTAGGATCGCCAAGGTTGCCTATATATTTTTCATCATTTATGATATCTTCTACAACTTTTCTAAAGAAATAATTTGATTGACTCTCAATATAACTTATCAATTTTTGTAAACAAGCATCAACAATATTGATTATCTGGTCCTCTTTAACTTCTAATTTTGTTGCTAAAGTAGATATTTTATTTTTGTCTTTTCTAAAATTTTGTAAAAATTTTTTTAAATAGCCAATTATGTGTGAAGCAAGTTTTGAAAGATGTTTTTCTTTACTACTGAGTAGGAATTTTTTAGGTAAAGGTATTTTTTCCTTATTTTCTTTTATTATATAATAGAAAACATCGATATGTTCTTTACTAAGGCCACATCTTTCAGGTTGTTCTCCTATTTCGCT
The DNA here is from genome assembly GCA_964521665.1 of uncultured Elusimicrobia bacterium. Lineage (GTDB taxonomy): Bacteria > Elusimicrobiota > Endomicrobiia > DTEH01 > DTEH01 > JANXDG01. The sequence goes on along the minus strand of CAZFSG010000006.1, from coordinate 8,079 downwards.
TTGTATAGATTGTAAAACTAAATCTTTAATATCATCTATTTCCTTAACTGTTACCCAAACTAAACCGTAAATAATATCTTTCACATCTGGATGACTCATGTCTAAAAATATAGCAATTTTAGATGGCACCTTACCAAAATACCAAAAATGTGCTACAGGTACTGCAAGCTCAATATGTCCCATACGTTCCCTACGAACTTTTGAACTCGTAATTTCCACACCACACCGATTACAAACAATTGGTTTTATTGTATCAGAAGCTACCGCCATAGTCTTCTTATATTTGCCACAAGAACATTCATAGTCTCGAACAGGACCAAATATTTTTTCGCAAAACAATCCATCTCGTTCAGGTTTTAAGGTTTTGTAATTCAATGTTTCTGTCTTTTTCACTTCACCATAAGACATTTCTCTGATTTGTTCAGGTGATGCTAATGAAATACCTATTGCTTCAAAATTAAAAAAATCAATCTCTTGTTTTTTCTTTAAAGATAACTTCATTTTTTATTCACCCCTAACTCTAATTTATTTTAGGTCTCTTGTGAAGATTTACTTTTTTTAATTTTGACTTTTTCTTCCTTATACTCTTTAGTCTTATATTTTCTTGTGAAAAATTCTATATTTAAAGCAAGAGTTTGCAATTCTTTCACTAAAACTTTAAATGATTCTGGTACACCCATATAAGTAAGGGGTTCACCTTTAACTATTGCTTCATAGACCTTTTTCCTACCTTCAACATCATCACTTTTAATTGTCAAAAAGTTTTGTAATGTGTAAGCAGCACCATATCCTTCTAATGCCCATACCTCCATTTCACCAAGTCGTTGTCCACCAAAATGTGCTTTTCCACCTAGAGGTTGTTTTGTAACTAATGAGTATGGCCCTGTAGAACGTGCATGTATTTTGTCTTCCACCATGTGGATAAGCTTCATAATATACATATATCCTATCAAACATTTTTCCATAAACGGTTCGCCTGTTCTCCCATCATAAAGAGTTATTTTACAACTATCATCAGGTAAATATTTTTCAGGAACCCCTTTCTTCTTTAAAAACTCCTTTGCTTTTCTAATTTCATTTTTAACATCTTCTTCAGTAGCACCTTCAAACGGTGGTGTAATATATTGAACATTTAATTGCTTAGCAGCCCACCCTAACATTGTTTCTAACAATTGTCCAACATTCATTCTGGATGGAACTCCTAAAGGTGACAATACAATATCTACAGGTGTACCATCGGGCAAATATGGCATATCTTCCTCAGGCAGTATTTTAGCTATCACACCTTTGTTCCCATGTCTACCGGAAAGTTTATCTCCCACCTGTATTTTTCTTAAAGATGCAATATAAACTTTAACAGATTGGATAACTGTTAAAGGTAAATCATCAGAAAAAGATTTTTTAATTTTTTCTTTAGTTCGTTGTTTTATTTTCTCATATTCTTCCCAAAGTGAAGAATAATATTTTTCAATATGTTCTTTTTCTTCTTTACCTCTCTGTGCAGAAACATATTCTTTTTCTTTTTCTAAAAATTTTTTTATTTTTGAATATTGTTGGTTTATAAGTTCAAGTTTTCTCTTTCGCTCACTTTTAGAAAGTTTTTCTCTACGAACCAAAACTTGTCGCCAAATCACTTTCCCTCTAACACCTGGTGGTACTTCTAATGGAACAACTTTTCCACTTTCAAGTTTTTTACCAAAAATAGCTTGAAGTAATTTTTCTTCTACAGTTGTTGCCTCTTCACCCCTTGGAACAACTTTACCCACAAGGATATCACCAGGTTTAACTTCTGTACCTATTTTAACAATTCCTTCATCATCTAAATTACTCAATTTTTCTTCAGTAATCTCATCACTAGGAAGATCTCTCGTAATAACTTCGGGACCTAACTTTGTTTCTCTTGCATCTGTTTCAAACTCTGTAATAGTTATCGATGTAAACACATCCTCTTTTACTAATCTTTCGGAAATAAGGATAGCATCTTCAAAATTGTATCCTTCAAAACTCATAAATGCTACAAGAACATTTTTACCTAATGCAAGTTGTCCTCTGTCAATACACATATCTCCTGCAATAATATCTCCTTCTTTTACTAATTGACCTCTTTCAACATAAGGTATATAATTTCTGATTGTATCTTGATTTGTTCGTTGAAACTTTGGCAAATAATAGAAGTCTAAGTCGCCATCTTCTGTATGAATAACAATTTCTGAAGCATCAACAAACAAAACTTTCCCTTTTCTTTTGGCTTTTATACATCCGTAGCCATCTTTGGTGATTTTGCTTTCTATTCCTGTAGCAACTAATGGTGCCTCAGGAATAAGTAAAGGTACTGCTTGACGTTGCATATTTGCACCCATTAATGCACGATTAGCATCATCATGATCTATAAACGGAATAAGTGCTGCAGAAATAGAAAATTGTTGTTGAGAAGAAATATCAACATAGTCTACATCTTTTGAATCTACGTAAATAATCTCACCTTTAACTCTTGCTAAAATCTTCCCTTCTTTTAGTCTATTTGTTGTGACATCTATAGCATCTATAGATGCTATAACATATTTTTCTTCCTCTGATGCATCCATATATACCACTTTATCAGTCACTTTACCATTTTCTACTTTTCTATATGGTGTTACAATCAATCCATATTTATTAACACGAGCAAACAACGCTAAAGATGTGATTAGTCCTATATTTTGTCCTTCTGGTGTTTCAATAGGACAAACTCTTCCATATGAAGTCGGATGGATATCTCTTACTTCAAAACCAGCATATTTTCTTGATAAACCTCCCACCCCTAACGCAGACACACGACGTTTTGCAGTAACAGCAGATAATAAGTTTGTTTCATCAAGAAGTTGTAAAAGTTCGTTTGTTTTAAAAAATTTGTTAATAGCTGTAACTAAAGGTATAGTATTTAAAATTTTTGACGGCAATAAAGAAGTAATACTTTTACTATGAGAAATAATTTGTCGGATTTGTTCTTTAGCAGACCTTGTAATTAACTCAATTGCACGTAAAAATTGTTCCTCAATTTGTTCTCCAACAGGTCGTATATGACGGTAACCTAGATGGTCAACATCATCTATTTCAGGATTTTTACCACTTGGTAATTTCTCATTGTTATTCAAATAGAGTAAATATTTGACAGTTGCTAAAATATCAATTATTTGCAATTCGGTAACAGTTTCTGAAGGTTTTCTATCAAAATTTTTTAGTTCTTTATAAACTTCGTCTAATTTTCTGTTTGTCAAATATCTACCCAAATGACCAATGTCAAAACCGTAAATTGTTCTTTTATAAATTTCTGATTCCATTCTTTTAAGTGTATCATAATCTTCAATATCTTTTCCTCTTATTGGGAAGTTAGGATATAAAAATTTATAAATGTAGAAAATATCTTCTTTTATTGTAGGCAACCTTTTTTGTTCCAAACTACTTAAGATGGTATTAAACATTGCAACATTTTTTTCTTTTCGCAGTATTTCAATAGATTTTATATCTTTCTGAGATAGATGGTTTATTACAGCAGGGGTTAGTATAGTAAATATCTCATATAACACTTCTCCTGTTTGGTTATCCACAATTTCTTCTGCTAACATAATTTTATTTTTATTTTCTTCTTTCTCAAGCTCTTCTTTTAATTTTTCAACAGCAATTTTTTCTGTATAACACAAATATTTTTTAATTTCTTCATAAGTAATCCCTAACGAATGTAAATATCGTATAATAGGAATTTTTTTATTTTCTACTGCACCAGGTATATTAAAAATTACATTTAAATTATTATCAGAATCAAACCTAAACTCAATTGATGGAGGAGGTGAATATACACTATCATATATACGAGCGGTATAAAGTTTTCTTCCCTCTTTTGAAATTTTGTTTTCTTCATCTTCATCGAAAACTACTCCATGAGGCTTGTGTATTTGTGTTATACCAACACGTTCTACACCATTAATAATAAAAGACCCATAATCAGTCATAAGAGGAATATTACAAAAGTAAACATTGTTATCATCAACTATTTTTGGTTCTTCACCCTCCACTTCTTTAACCACTCTAAAATTCACTTCTAAGCGCGCATCATAAGTTCTTCCGGTAAATTTACATGATTGTCTGTTAAAACCATCAGGAAATTGTATAGGATGTGAAGTATTAGATATGTTATTATATAATTTTGCTTCTTTATCGTCATATAATGGATATTTTGAAGGAACTAAATTATATCCGTTATATTGTATTGTTACTGTAGTATCACCGACTTGAACAGATAAACCAGATGGAGAAATTGAAACTTCTGTACCCATTTCTTCTATCTCAGATAAAATTTGTTGTACTTTTTTATCCACTTTCACACATTTTTTTATTGGTAATCCGAATGAAACCATTCGTTCTATATCTTTTACACATATATTTGTCCAATCTGCGAGTTTCTGTAACACTATTTCTTTTTTATTATTGTCAGAAGGTAAATTTTTGATGTATATATCACTTGTATCAGCAAGACCAAAAAATTTTACTAATACCTTATGAATACCCACCATCTTCTTTTCTTCTAAAGGAACGTCTTGTTGCAAAAATTCTTTATAAGAATTTTTGGGTACCTCTAAAATATCTGGAAAATATTGGTCTGGAAATGAATATTTTGCAAAAGAAACTTGTTTTATCTCCTTTTGTTGTTTCATATAAACTTTTACCTCGAAATTTAATAAATTTTTTTATTCTTTTGTTAGAAGATATTTTTATTTTATTTCTACTGTGGCACCAACAGATTCTAATTTTTTCTTAATTTCTTCAGCTTGTTCTTTTGGAATATTTTCTTTAATTGCTTTTGGTAAACTTTCAACTAAATCTTTTGCTTCTTTTAATCCTAATCCTGTAATTTCTCGGACAACTTTGATAACCTGTATCTTGTTACTTCCAGCATTTGTTAAAATAACATTGAACTCAGTTTTTTGTTCTTCAGCAGCAGTAGATACTTGTCCCGCTGCAGCAGCTACTGCTTGAGGTGTAAATCCAATCGGTTGTGCTTGAATACCAAACTTTTCTTCAAGCTGTTTAACAAGTTCTGCAAGTTCTATTACTGTTAATTTACTTATGCTTTCTACTATATTAGTTAATTTTTCGCTCATAAATTAATCCCCCTTTTATATCATAGTTTTGGTAACTATTTTATGATGTTTATGAAAATCCAGCGATTTGCAGAAACAAAAATTTAAACTTACATTTTGGAACAACCAAGTTATTGCATTTTTTCCACAATTCCTTTAAAGTCAGGTCAAGGTTTCCTGCTACTGCTTACCATATTGTATTCGCTGATTTATATCAACCCCTATGCTCGCAAAACGCTAATTAAAATTAGCGAAAACAAAATTTTAATTCCATCACCGGTATAGTTTCATCTACACTTCCACATTCAGGATAAACAACCTTTTTAGCAGACCAAGTTTTGGTTTATTTTAGCAGGCTAAGGTCTCCGAATAGAAATAATAAAATAATATGCGGAAACTGAAATCTGTAGTTACAAAATAATATCTGCAGAATGAAGCCTGAGGTTACCAAAATTATAATTTTTTCTATCTCAAAGAACATCATTTTTAGTTAACAGAACTTATATCATTGTGTTGATTTTATAGATAATATGTTTATTAGTGAACTGATTGGAGTTCTCAGTGTTAAATATATTCTGTTTATTGGATAATTTAACAGTTGCATTAATCTTATAATAAGTTCTTGTTTTGATGGTAAAGAATAAATTTCTTTTATTTTTTCAAAATCATAAATTTCGTTATACAAATACCCACATAAAATTTTTAATTTTTCATTTTGTTTTGAATAATTAATTATGTATTTTATAACATTTAAAACTTCTTCTTCGTTATAACACCATACAATACCTATAGCATTACGAATAAATTTTTTAATTTCTTCTAATTTTGTGTTCTTAAGAGAAAGTTCAAATAGTTTCTGTTTTACTACTTTGAATTTTGCATTATATTTTGCTAATCCACGTCTTAGTTCTGTAAGTTGAGCAACATTAAGTCCTTGATAGTTTGCAACTATTAATCCTGATGAAGTGTTGATATTTTGTCTAATTTCTTCAATAATCTTTTGTTTATCTTCTCTAGAAATCTTATGTTTCTTTGCTGTTTTATACATAAATCACCACCTTATTATTATGCCGGATAAAATTATGTACTTATTGTTATCAATTGATTTTATAATTTCCAACTTTATTGATTCATTTTTTGTAATATATATTCTGCCACTTAAAAAAATTTGAATGATTGATTCTTTACCTGACACTATAAAGTAATTTATCTTATCTATCAAAGAAGAATTGTAATATAAAAACTCAGCACCATAATTTATTTCTAAAACCTTCTTTATAAGTTTTGAAAAATTTACTCCTATAGAAACACTTGTAATATTTAGCAGAGTGTCTATTTTATACTTTTCCGTATTTGAGATAAGAAAGTTGAATTTATAATTTTCAAAAAATATTTTACTTGCTATATTTATACCATCTGAAACTATTGTTTGTGGAAACAAACTATAACTTACTGTAACACCACTACACCACCCATATTCTGTAGAACATAATTTTTGCACACTATTAAATTCAACATTTTGTGAAGGAACTATCTGAAAATCTATTCCATACCAAATTTTACCAAACAACTTACTCTCAAAAGATAATGACACATTATTAGATAAAAGTTTGAGACGATATTCTCGATATATTTTATCAAAATATTTATACAATTTTCCGTTAATATCAACCAATATTTCTTCTTTATCTATTGATTGCAAAAGAAAATTATGTTGAGTATATTGATATCCTAAAATAAATTTGTATTTATTATCAAAGATCCCTTCGTAAGCAAAAAGAATTGAGATAAATATGGATAAAAAATAAATTTTTTTCATAGAGACTAAAGAAAGCTCCCTGGCAACGACCTACTCTCCCAACCGCGAGTTAGCGGTAAGTACCATCGGCCCTGACGAGCTTAACTTCCGGGTTCGGAATGTTACCGGGTGTTTCCTCGTCGGTATAGTCACCAGGGAGTGAACTTTCTTTGTTGGAAGTAATAAAGTAGAATCAAATGATATGGCTATCCCGCACGGCCGATTAGTACTGGTTAGCTCAACGCATTACTGCGCTTACACACCCAGCCTATCCTCTGATAGATTTCTCTATCAGAGTCCCTTGCGGGAAACCCGTAGTCTACGGGTGGCCTTCAGGGGTACCCTCACGGGTACCACGGGAACCCTAATCTTGGGGTGTGCTTCCCGCTTAGATGCTTTCAGCGGTTATCACGTAGCACATGGCTACCCTGCTAATACCTCTAACGAGATAGCAGGGACACCAGAGGTGCTCCCGACCCAGTCCTCTCGTACTAAGGTCAGGCCCCCTCAAGGTTCCTACGCCCACAGCAGATAGGGACCGTACTGTCTCACGACGTACTGAACCCAGCTCACGTACCCCTTTAACCGGCGAACAGCCGGACCCTTGGGACCTGCTTCAGCCCCAGGATGGGATGAGCCGACATCGAGGTGCCAAACCGGGCCGTCGATGTGGACTCTCGGGCCCGATAAGCCTGTTATCCCCGGGGTAGCTTTTATCCGTTGAGCGATGGCCCTCCCACTCGGGACCACCGGATCACTAGGCCCTACTTTCGTACCTGCTCGACCCGTCGGTCTCGCAGTTAAGCACCCTTATCCCCTTGCAGTCAACCCACGATTTCTATTCGTGGTGAGGGTACCTTTGGACGCCTCCGTTACCTTTTAGGAGGCAACCGCCCCAGTTAAACTGCCTACCTGGCACTGTCCCCCGCTAAATGCGAAGTTAGACCCACAAAGTAGAAAGGGTGGTATTTCACCGGCGCCTCCAGACCAACCGGAGTTGGTCCTTCTCAGGCTCCCACCTATCCTACGCATCCTACCCCGCAGGTCAATACCAGGCTGCAGTAAAGCTCCACGGGGTCTTTCCGTCCCGCTGCGGGCAGTCCGCGTCTTCACGGACACCACAGTTTCGCCGGGTCCTCCGCCGAGACAGTCCTCCTCTCGTTA